>JBBRVC010000053.1:0-23564 GCA_038247205.1 Bacteroidales bacterium | reverse complement strand
CTATGGCCTCCGGCGCTGTTACCCAACTATTCGGAGGGAGTATCTATCAGGTGGAATATGCTGCCGAAATGGGAATGGAGCATCATTTAGGCCTGACCTGCGATCCTGTTGCCGGGCTGGTTCAAATACCTTGTATCGAACGAAATGCTTTCGCTGCATCACGGGCATTGAGTCACAACAGTTACGCCCTTTTGTCTGACGGAAGACACTATGTGAGTTTCGATAATGTTGTGCAGACGATGAAGCAAACCGGATGTGATATGTCGGGTATATATAAGGAAACTTCCGAAGGTGGACTGGCATTGTTTTGTCCGGAATAAATACCCATGCATGTCACCCTTTTTAAGTGATTAAGTGCTATTAAGAGGAATAAGCTTTAACTAAATTAATAGAAAAGATGCTAAAATCCTCTTTGATTACTTTAATCACCATTTTTTTTACTGGTTTTTATATAAACGGATGCAGTCAGAAACCAACTGCCCCTATACCCCCGATTATAACACCGGTTTATGAAAAGGTAAGAGATTTGAAACTGGATATTCCACTTGTAAAAGATGGAAAGGCCGTCAGCTCAATCGCATCACCATCCATATATAATAAAGATGCTGAGATTCTTCAGTCAGCCATATTTAAAAAGACTGGTATAAAAGTTCCCATTATCAGCGATACCGACCGCCGGGCTGCAACACCCCTGAATGGAAATCTGATTATTCTTGGAAACCGCTCTACTTCTAAAGTATCAAATGAGTTATATGATCGCTACTACAGCCTGATGGATTTGAAATACCCCGGAGCAGGTGGTTATTCAGTCAGATCGCTGCATAATCCTTACGGGAATGGATATAGTGCTGTATTGATAGGAGGCAGCGATAGTAAAGGTGTTTCAGAAGGAACGGCGGCGTTTGTAGATTTTTTGGGAACATCCACGATTTCATCTGGAAATTTCTCGGTTGGCTGGACAATGCTGACCAAACTTGCGGGGGGGGTAAAAATTCCAACAACCCAAAAGGAAATGGAGATATGGGAGGCTTCCAAAGGCTACGGATCAACCGGATATTTTGGATGGAACAGCATCAGCAAACAGATGGCTATGTACTATATGACCGGCAATCCCTTCCATGCCCGCGAATTCATTCGGCTTTCTTTCCCCGATGCTCAGGCGCTGAAAGAGATTGATGCAGTTGATGGAGAGCGTATTGAAAACAAGAAGGATCCGCTTGCCGGCCCCTATCACTATAATTCAATGATGCTTATTCTCTTCTGGGATCTGATAGAGGAGAGCCCGGATTTCACAGAAAGTGAAGGGTTGCGCGTATTAAATGCTTTCGCCCGCCGTCTTGAACATGAAGGCACACATCCATTTGACAAAGATACCTATACATTAAACGAAGTTCCTGATTTTGTCGGATCACGACATATACAATGGTGCGCTTTGCCGGTGTATACATTAGGCCGTTATTTCAATAAATATTATCCATCCCCGATGTGGGCGCAGTGTGAACGTGCCGGAAAACTTGCTTTTGCCTCTATGCACAACCATGAATGGGTTGAAAGCGGCGCTAACAGTACAGGTATTGCTCCTGTATTGACTTACATGATTTTAAGCGGTGATATGGTCCCTCTGCAAAATGGTGTGCTGCATAAATTATTGAAAAGAATGGAGATTCAGGTAACTGGCCTTACACCTGATCAAGCACTTAATTCTGCTGCCCTTGATTTTCTTAACAAAGCAGCCTATCTCACAGGCGATGGACGCTGGATAACCTACTGCCAGCGAACAGGGCTTGATACTGACATCTTTCGCCTTGGTCAGTCATTCTGGCCGGGTGATAATATCAAACCGGGATTGCCTGATGGCTATTTCGGGAAATGGACGATTTATTCAATGCCAGAACCGAAGTGGAAAAAAAGAGGGAATAACTACAAGCTCGAAGAGTCATTCATTAATATGAGTTACCGCAATACATTGGATGCAAAGGGCGATTATATCCAGGTTGACGGATATAATGAGGCCTACAGTAGCCCCTACCATAATTTTGACATCGTTGAACTACGCTTGAACGGGGCCACTGTGATGAAAGGTATGAGCAATCAGTTGACCGCCAGTCTGGACGGTATGTTTAAACCCTATGTTCCTATGGATGGTGCACTTATGCACAATGATGTTATAGGGGGGATTGCAGAAGTTATTGGAGAGATTCCTGACATGGCATTTACAAAATGGCGCAGGTCTCTGGCTTTGAGGGATGAGCAATATGTGCTGATTGCTGATGACATCACATTTAAATCGTATCTAAAAACAGCATCATCTGACAATCTGGTTCGCATTGAAACAAACTGGGAGATGCCCGGTGCTGAATGGGAATCTGAATCCCGGTATTTAAAAATCAATCCTGCAGAAAAGTCCGACAATATTTTTGAACTGCATTCCTCTGAAATAATGAATGTAAATCCAGGCAAGGTTACTTCAATGGTTTGGAAGGGTGCTGGTAAGGAGGGACAAAAAAGAACATTTTTTCATCTGATCGGCCAGAAAACACAAGGCAATAATAAGGAACTTGCCAATATAAAACTCGATGACCATGCTTCAGCACTTTCATTACCTGAGGCTGCCCTGGCTGTTTCGGGCAAATACAATGATATGACAGGTGAGCTCATACTTCTTAGCGAGAAAACCTTGTTTGGGCATGCCTTACTTACGGCAAAACTTGGACAAACACTCTTAACTTCAGATAATCCGTTGGATATAGATTGGGATTTTGAAAAAAGCATACTTTCGCTTGTGAATCCAAAGCCTGTAAAATTAGCTCTGGCGCTTTCGTCTCCGACCGTTATCATTAACGGGAAATCAATAACAGGGGAGAAAGAAGCTGAGCTTTATTTTTATAATCTTCCTGCAGGACGGCACGAAATTATAGGTGCAAATCCTTCTGGCCAGGTCAGGAAATCATTATCTGCAGAACTTCCCGGGTTGTTAAATCTTGCACGTGAGCGCCGTGCTCAACAGATTAAACAGGATGCAATGGTTACCAACGAGCAAATCCCCGTCTTCAGTCCTGTTATGAAAACTGAAATCACAGGCAAACCTGTTGAAATTGTTATTATACCTTCTCCGCAAGGTGATCTTATTTGTACCGCCAGCGGCAGTACCATCAGTATTATAGATTCCAAGGGTCAGATGGTAAGAAATATGAATACTGCAGGAGAGATAAAAGTAATGCATTGGTGGCCTGAATCAAATCTTCTTTTAGCAGGATGTTTAGACGAAAAGGTAATTGCATTCGATGTGCAGGGTCAAAAAAGATGGGAATTCACCTCAGTAATGGATCCGGAAGTATATGAAGCCGCTAAAACTTATTGGTTTAAATCGGCACATCCGGGAGTTTCAGGAATCAGTACCGCAATATTTGATGAAGGCAAAAGCCGGATTTTTGTTGGAAGTGCATGCACGCTTGAGATTCTTGATGAAAAAGGTCAGCTTGTTAAACGGCTCCCGGTATTCTGGGGTCAGGGCAGACATTTCCTTGTCGTGGATGCTCCGGATGGTAGTAAAAACCTGTTGATCGACAGGTGGACAAATGATTTTATTGATATGGTCATTATAAACAGTAAGAAAATGAAAGAAGTTGGACGGGGATATGATGAGTATCCGGAAGGACATACTTCTATCGGCGGTTGGGATGCTATGAATCGTTATGATAATTTTCTTACGGATCTCGATGGCGATGGCAATCGTGAAGTGGTATCTGCAGTAAATGGATTATGGAACCGCCTGACCATTTTTACTGAAAGCGGTAAACCTCTTTATAATGCTCAGTTTGGACCTGGTGTAAAAGATCCGCGTATGAATATGCGCATGGTAGATATCGGCGATCTGGATGATGACGGCAAACAGGAAATCGTTGTTGCACATTACTCCGGATATCTTACTGTACTTGATGCAAAAGCAAATAAAATCCGGGCCATATCATTCCCTAGCCCTCCAACAGTGGTGAAAATAGTAAAGGATGCCGGAAAGACTTGGATATGTGTGGGTTGTGAAGATGGAACAGTTACAGCATTGGACAATTTGGGTAATTGTTTGAAAGAGGGAAAAGTGAATGGCAGACCAATAGATATGAAAGTGTTACTGACACCCAAAGGACTGCTTTCAGTAATTGTTACGGATCAGGGAAATGTAAGCGGCTTTCAATTTAATGAGCCAAAATAATAGCTATTATATGAATGATATGATGCGAAGAATTTTCTCATCTGCTTTAATTCTGGTGTTTCTGTCATCTCTCCTTCTGAATGTCGGATTTTGCCAGCAAAAGTCTTCCGCTATTCCGGAAATGAAAATTCCGGTATATGAAAAGGTGAAAGATTTGAAACTGGATATACCTTTTGTATTAAATCAAAAAGCTGCCTGTGCAATAGCAACACCATCTGTTTATAGGGCGGATGCTGAATTAATTCAGGCAGTCATTCTTAAGAAAACGGGTGTGTTGATACCCATCATCAGTGATGCCGACAGCAAAGCGGCAACTCTGCTTACACAGAATTTGATTATTCTTGGAAACCGTTCAACGTCGAAAGTATCCGGTGAATTATATGATCGTTATTACAGTCTCATGGACTTAAAATATCCTGGTAAAGAGGGCTACTCTGTAAGATCATTGCACGATCCTTATGGTAATGGTCACAGTGCTGTTTTAGTAGGGGGCAGTGACAATTCAGGTGTTTCAAAAGGTGCAACCGCATTTGCTTCATACCTTGCCGCTTCAAGCACCTCAACCGGAAATCTGTCTGTGGGCTGGACAATGCTGACCCGGCTTGGTGAAGGTGTAAAAGTTCCGTCAGATTTAAAGGAGTTTGAAACCTGGGAAGCTTCAAAAGGGTATGGATCAATAGGATATTTTGGCTGGAATTCAATCAGCAAGCGAATGGCGATGTATTATATGACAGGAGATCCTTTTCATGCGCGTGAAGCAATCCGTCTCTCTTTTCCGGATGCACAGGCTCTCAAGGAGATCGATGAGATTGACGGAGAACGGATAGAGAATAAAAAGGATCCGCTTGCCGGACCTTATCATTATAATGCCATGATGACTATCCTCTTTTGGGATATGATTGAAGAAAGCCCTGTTTTTAATGACAGTGAAAGATTAAAAGTTACCAATGCTTTCGCACGACGCCTTGACCATGAAGGTACTACACCATTCGATAAAACTACTTGGCAACTTGATGCAGTTCCCCAAAATGTTGGTACACGACATGGGCAATGGTCGGGGATGTCGCTTTATGCACTTGGACGCTATTTCAATAAGTATTATCCAGGTCCGGTGTGGGCTCAGTCAGAACGGGCTGGAAAACTGGCGTTTGCATCGCTGCATTCCCATGCCTGGGTAAGAGGTGAGTTTGATAATCTGGGATGGTATAATTCCGCAATAGCGCCTGTTCTGACTTATATGATTATGACAGGAGATAAGGTGCCTCTTCAAAACGGTGTGCTGAAAAAATTACTGGATGGTATGGAAGTACTCATCTCTGGCCTCAAACCCGATTGGGCACTTAAATCTGCAGCTCTTGATTTCCTGAATAAAGCAGCGTATCTTACCGGAGATGGTCGCTGGATCACCTACTGCCAGCGTACAGAACTTGATACAGACGTTTTTCGTCTTGGGCAATCATTCTGGCCTGGAGAAGATATTATACCTGGATTACCCCATAATCTTGAGGGAAAATGGTTGATTAGTCCGATGTCAAAAGAAATGTGGCAGGACAGGAATAGTAAAATAAAATTCGAACAATCCTTCCAGAATATGAGTTTTCGCAGTGCTGCTGATTCCACCGGCGATTTTGTATTGGTGAAAGGTTATAACGGAGCTTATCGTAATCCCTATCATACTTATGATATTATTGAACTCCGGTTAAATGGTGTAACTATCCTAAAGGGATTTAATAACCAGCTACTCTCTGGTGCTGATGGTATGGTAGAACCTAAAGTAGCAATGGACGGCGCTCTTCTTCATCATGAAGTAGTTGGAGATGTTGCTGCGGTGGTAGGTGAGGTTCCTGATCTGCCCTTTGCAAACTGGCGCCGGTCGCTTGCTTTACGAACAGGAAAATATGCATTGATAGCCGATGATGTTACATTCAGGAATGATAACCCGGGAAAGGATATGACAGTTCGTCTGGAAACAAGCTGGGAAATACCGGGAGGTGTCTGGATGCCGGATAAACATTTTATAAAGATTAACCAAAAGTCAATTAATTCTACAACTAGTTTTGAATTACACTCCTCCGAAATAGTGAAGGTAACTTCCGATAATTTCATTTCAATGATCTGGCAAAAACCTGCCGCAAACGGGCAAAAAAATACATTCTTCCATTTAATTGGCCAGACTAATTCAAACGGTCCGGCATTATCAAACGTAAAACTTGAAGATAATGTAGCAGCACTTGCCTTACCTGAGGCAGCTTTAGCAGTTTCAGGTAATTATATGGGAATACGTGCTGAGTTGATGCTGCTGAGTGAAAATACACTTTATGGTCATGCTTTACTTTCTGCAAATCCGGGACAACCATTGTTATCTTCTGACTTTCCTGTGGAGGTGGACTGGGAATTTGAATCAGGCAGACTATCCCTGGTTAATTCAAATCCTGTAAGACTATCTCTTGCGCTTTCATCTGCTGAAATTGTCCTGGATGGAAAAGTAATAAAGGGAAAAAAGGCAAAAGAACTTTATATTTTCGATCTGGCTGCTGGTCGGCATGAAATTAACAATGCAAAACCTTCTCCATTGATTATTAGATCATTATCTGTTGTGCTTCCGGAATTTTTAAGATTGGCTCAACAGCGTCGGACTGAACAGTTGAAACAAGATGCATCAGTCATTAAAAAACAGATACCCGCTTTAACTCCTGTAATGAAAGCCAACATCGGTATAAATCCTGTCGAAAGTGTAATTATATCCTCACCACAGGGAGAATTTTTATGCACTGCAAGCGGCAATACCGTCTATGTCATTGATTCCAAAGGTAAAGAGATCAGGAAGATGATTACCCCGGGAGAGGTTAAAGTACTGCATTGGTGGGCTGAGCCAAAACTTTTGTTAGCCGGATGTTTAGACGAAAAGGTAATTGCTTTTGATGAACAGGGGCAGAAAAAATGGGAATTCACTTCAGTAATGGATCCTGCTGTTTATGAAGCCGGAAAACCATATTGGTTTAAGTCTGCCTATCCCGGTATTTCAGGAATTAATAGCGGATCATTTGATGATGACAAGAACCGTGCTTTTATAGGCAGCTCATGCACCCTTGAAATACTGGACGAAACAGGACAACTTGTTAAGAGACTTCCCGTATTCTGGGGTCCGGGCCGCCAGTTTCTGTTGGTAAATGCCGCTGATGGAAGTAAAAATCTGCTTATAGGACGGTGGCATAATGATTTTGAGGCTATGGCGATAATTAACAGTAAGAAAATGGCCGAAGTTGGCAGGGGCTATAGTGGGGTTCCGGCTGGCCATACCTACGTTGGAGGATGGGATGCCATAAATCGCTATGATAATGTTCTTATTGACCTTGATGGCGACGGCAATCGTGAAGTAGTATCTGCAATAAATGGAATCTGGAACCGTATATCTATTTATACTGAGGAGGGAAAATCGCTTTATAATGCCCAGATTGGGCCTGGTATAAAAGGTGCGCGTACCAACATCCGGGCTATGGATACAGGAGATTTATATGGAGATGGAAAACAAAAAATCATCACAGGTTTATCAACAGGGTTCGTTACCGTTTTTGATGAAAAGGCCGGAAAAGTATGGGCAAAAGCATTTTCCAGTCCTCCTGTGGTTGTGAAAATGGTAAGAGGTTCAGGTCAAAATTGGATTTGTGTGGGTTGTGAGGATGGAACAGTAGTGGCAATGGATAAAATTGGGAATATCACCAGGGAATCAAATGTCACAGGGAAACCATCTAACCTATGTATCATGAATACACCCGAAGGAAAGATTGCAGTGTTTACAACAGAAAGTGGTGAAGTTGCCGGGTTTAACAATGATAACTAATGTTTTAAAGGTTTTTTTTTCAATCCGGGGGAAATTTATTGAAAAGACAATAATACCGAAATAGGTTTAAAAATAATTAAAAATTACATCACCCGTTTTAGCGGTTAATGTGCTTTATAAATTAGAACAGCAAAATGAAATGACGGATTTTACAAAATACGAAGATATCGCCAGCCTTATCGCAAAGGAAGTACTTCAGGAAATCAAACCTGAGGAATTGATCAGACTTAGGGCCTGGATTGAAGCATGTCCTGAAAATTCCAGGTTGTATGCTCATATTGTAAATCCTGAAAATTTTAAAAACAGGAATGCGGCACTCACTAAAATCAATACTCAGCGTGAATGGGGAAAGCATCTTTACAGGAGGAATAAATCAAGAAAAATTAATTTATTTAAACGAACCTTGACAATTGCCGCCAGTATTATCATTCCATTGCTGATAGTGGGCGGAATAGTTAATCATCAACGGACGTTCAGGCAACACCAACCCCAAATTGCGCAGATTCAGGAAATAAAACCTGAATCGGGAAAAGCAGTATTAATATTGGATGATGGGAGAACAATAGTACTCGATTCAGTTGACCATCTGTCTTTTGTTGAAAAAGACGGAACATTGGTTCGGAAAAGCGGGGGAAAAATAGACTATATCAGCAACATAGATAATCAGTCCCAACAGCCGGTCTTTAACACCATAAAGGTTCCAAGAGGAGGAGAGTACCATCTGGTTTTGGCTGACGGAACACAGGTATATTTAAATTCCATGAGCAGTTTGAAGTATCCGGTAAGATTTACCGGACCGGCAAGGGAAGTGGAATTTTCCGGTGAAGCCTTTTTTGAAGTAAATAAAGATGTGCGCAGACCTTTTATAGTAAAAACTGCCTTAATGAGAATTGAAGTTTTAGGAACATCATTTAATCTGAATGCCTATGAGAATAGCGAAAAAATTATAACCACCCTCATTGAGGGAAGCGTAAAGATTAACCCGGGCGCTGTTAACCAAACAAGCATTTTGTCGCCCGAAGAGCAAGCCATTTTTTATGTCAAAGACGCAAAGACCGAGATTAAGAAAGTTGATGTAAATCTATATACGGCATGGAAGGACGGTAATTTTGTTTTTTATGATTCCCGTCTGGAAGATATCATGACCACATTAACACGATGGTATGCTACGGATGTTATTTACCGGGATAATCTGGTGAAGGATTTACGATTTAGCGGTAAATTAAACAGGAAAAGCAACATTAATGAAATACTTGAAATTATTAAATCAAGCAGAAAAGTACAGGTAGAGATCATTAACAATACGATAGCCTTTAGCGAATTGATGTAAAAACAGGCAGGAAATGCTCGTAACATTCCCTGCCTTTAAATCCTGCATAGCGCAGAAAAAAAATGTTTATAATTAATACACAAATTTATGAAAAAAAAATTTGAGGTGCAAGCGCGTCTGATGAAGTCTCTTTCAAAGATTCTTATCCAGATAAAAGCAAGTTGCATCATTCTTCTGGCTTTTGGTTTTCAGGCATATGCCGGCTCCAATCTAACTTATTCTCAGACTGTAAAATTGGAGATTCATCTGAAAAATGCCAGTCTGGAACAAGTAATCTGGACCATGGAAAAACAATCCGATTTTAATTTCTTCTACTCAAACAGCGAAGTTAAATCAGTTAAGGGATTGGATATCGATTTGAAAGACGCCACCGCAGAAGATGTGCTTGATCTATGTTTGGAAGGAACAGGATTGACCCATGAAATCGTTAATAAAACTATTATTATTAAAGCAGAGGCAAAGGTAGCTTCTCCCAAAACAGTTTCTGTTAGTCAGAATGCACAACAAACGAAGCAAATTTCGGGATCGGTAACGGATGCGCAGGGACGAACTTTGCCGGGTGCAACAGTAATGGTTAAGGGGACAACAATCGGAGTTATTTCCGATAACGATGGAAAATATGTTCTTTCTGTCCCGTTAACGGCTAAGGTATTAGTTTTTAGTTTTGTTGGCATGCAATCACAGGAGTTCGCAATTGGCAACAGCAATGTTTACAATGTGAAACTCGCAGAAAGCGAGACAGGGATTGATGAAGTTGTAATTGTCGGTTATGGTGCCCAGAAGAAACAAAGTGTGGTAGGTTCCATCGCAACCGTTTCTGAGAAAGAATTAAAACGAAGAGGCGGAGTTTACAATCTTGGGCAGGCCATTTCCGGCCAGATGGCTGGGATTACTGTAATGGAAATATCCGGTGAACCTGGCCGTAATGAACCCGAAATAGTAATACGCGGTATGTCAACCTGGAACGGTTCTGCTCCGCTGATATTGGTAGATGGTATCGAGCGCCGCATGAGTGATGTTGATGTTAATGATGTAGACAATATCTCGGTTTTGAAAGATGCTTCTGCAACTGCAGTTTTCGGGGTAAAGGGAGCAAACGGAGTAATTCTTATCACAACCAAACGCGGGCAACAAGGTAAAGCACAACTGACCATTTCTGCTAATACAGGATGGAAAAGTCTTTCCAAAACCAATGATATGATAGATGCCTATGAAGCACAGAGTTGGAGAAACAAAGCTATTGAGTATGAAGTGCCTGCCAGAAATACTTCATGGGGTTATTATACGCCGTACGAACAATTAATTCGCTCAAAAAGACCTCAGGTTGAGCCATATTCATATCTCTATCCCAATGTCGATTGGAATGAAGTTTTGTTTAAGAATTTTGCCAGAAATCAGCGGTACAATCTTAATCTCTCAGGAGGAAATGATTTTGTAAGATATTTTGCTTCTGTAGGGTATCTGCAGGAAGGGGACTTATTTGATACTCATTACAATGAATCAAAAGGATATAAACCTGAGTACTCTTATCAAAGGATGAACTTTCGCGGAAATATTGATATCAATCTTACCAAAACAACGGTCTTATCCTCAAATCTTAGTGGTTATTACGGTACTCGTAAATCACCGGCAGGAGATTTTAATGGAGATGGTACAAGCCATATCTTTGGTGGCTATATGGATTTGGCTCCCGATGCTTTTCCTGTTAAATATCCATCGGGGAGATATGGTTTGGAAATCGGCAGTTCGAATATGTCGAACCCTGTTGCTATCATGCAGGAAAGCGGGGTTGATCTATTTAACAGAAGACAGTTGAGTACAGATACAAAATTGGTGCAAAAGCTCGATTTTATAACCAAAGGATTATCTTTTGCGGCTAATATTTCATATGATACCTTCATAACTACCAACGGCCCATCAATTTCGGATTTTGGCAACCAGGGACAAGCTCTTTACGAACAGATAAACCCGTCTATACTGGATGCCAAAACGCCGCAGGATATCCTGAATGCAACTCAATATGCAGGATCAACCGGCACAACGGGTGTAAATGATTTCGACCTGTTCCTGCGTCCATGGACAGTAGACCCGGAAACGGTCAGTACAACAGGCCGTGCGCTGGAACGTTCGTTATTTTACCAGGCATCTGTCAACTATGCAAGGACCTTTGGAAAGCATGATGTTTCCGGGTTATTTCTGGTCAACCGCAGACAGGATACCTACGGATCTGATTTCTCTAATTTCCGTGAAGACTGGGTAGGCCGTGTTACCTATAATTATAACAACAGGTATTTTGGTGAATTTAATGGCGCCTATAATGGTTCTGAGAAATTCAGTCCGAAATACAGGTTTGGTTTCTTCCCTTCAATGGCTTTAGGATGGATGGTTTCAGATGAAGAATTTATGAAGCAGTTCACCTGGTTGTCGAAGTTTAAAATCCGTGGTTCTATCGGTCAGGTTGGTAGTGATGCAGGAATTCCGCGTTGGGGATATGTTGGAAGCTGGAATTATACCGGCAATTCTTCATGGTTTTACAACTCCAATGGAACTATCGCTGCCAGTCCTTATAAAAATTATTATGAAGGAACTATTCCGAATGAAAACATTAGGTGGGAAACAGCATTAAAACGCAATATCGGTGCCGAAATTTCCATTCTCGATCGTCTGTTTACGCTTGATGTGGATGTATTTAAGGACAACAGGAAAGACATTTTCATGACGGCTACAAGGCGTAATATCCCGAATTATTTTGGTGCTGCTCCAGTTCCTGCTAACATAGGTGCAACTGAGACTAAAGGATATGAAATAATATTCGGAATCAATAAAACATGGAATAATGGTTTTGGATTTTGGTTCAAAGAAGCTATTTCGAATGCCAGGGATATTGTAACGAAGGGTGAAGATCCGGAACTTCTTTATTCGTATCAGAAGAGAGTCGGTCTACCCATTAACCAGACAACTAACACTCAAAGACTGGGTTTCATGAACAACTGGGATGATGTATATGGCAGCTCACCGATGCCGACAAATATGACTGACCGGTTACCGGGTTCCTGGGATATTAATGATTTTAACGGAGATGGAGTTATTAATAGTTTTGATTCTGCACCTATTGGTTACCCAACAAGGCCTCAGAAAACATACAGCACAGAACTGGGATTCAATTATAAGGGTATTGGACTGATGTTTCAGTTCTATGGTACTAAAAATATTACATTGCCCCGTCATTTTATTGTCCCCTCCCTTACCCGCTGGGTTTCTGTATCAGAAAATCTGAGAGATTACTGGACTCCGCAAAACACGGATGCTTTTTTTTCTGCCCCCAGGGTGGCTGCAACCAACAACTACGGAGATTTTTATAATGAAGATGGCTCTTACCTGAGATTAAAAACAGTTGAATTATCGTATACGTTGCCAACAAATCTGATCAAACCCCTGGGATTGACCAGTTCCAGAATTTATGTAAACGGGAATAATCTGCTCTACTGGTCAGATATGGAAAGTGATATTGAAACAGGTGGAAGAGTTGCGGGAAATTCATACCCCATGTATAAGTTAATCAATTTGGGGATTGATGTTAAATTTTAAAAAACGGACGATATGAAAACATTAAATAAAGGAATCTATTTATTGATATTATTCACCTCAATGTCATTTTGGTCCTGTGAAAAATATCTGGATAAAACGCAAAAAGCTGAAATATCGGAAGAAGATGTTTTTACCATTTTTGATAATTTCCAGGGGTATGTTGAAACTATGTATGATGATATTGTGGATCCCATTCATTTGTTGGCCTCTTTTGGTGAATTTAATAATGGTGACGATATCATACCAAACAGAAAGAGAGGCTGGATTGAGGGCGACTATATGTATGTAATAGGGAGCGGAAACTCTAAATATTACCAAACAGCAGCTTCTAGAATAAATGCCAGAAGCTGGACAACCCCAACCCGCCGCAAAGGCATCTGGCAGAACAGCTGGTTTGGAATCAGGGCTGCTAATACCGTTCTGGCTCATTTGGACGATCTTGTGGAAGCTACTGCAGAGCAAAAGAAATTCATTGAAGGCCAGGCTTATTTCTTCAGAGGATATTTTCATTGGGAATTAATGAAAGCCTGGGGTAATATTCCCTATGTTGATGTAGTTCTGAATCCTGATGATGAGATGAAAATCCCCCAGATGGGACTATATATTACTGCTGAAAAGATCATCCAGGATCTGCAAAAAGCAGGTGATCTTCTTCCCGTTGACTGGGATCAGACAGAAACTGGGAAAGCTACTTTAGGATACAATACCGGAAGAGCCAACAAAGGTATGGCATTGGCCAATATGGCTGAATGCCTGCTTTTTTGCGGATCACCCTTGTTCAAAGGAGTTGAAACAGGAAATTATGCCTATGATCCTGAATATTGTAAAAGAGCGGCTGATGCTGCCTGGAAAGTAATTGAAATAGCGAATACAGGAAGATATTCTTTAGTGACCTGGGCAAATTACAAGACTAACTTTATGAGGAAAGGTGGTTTATTTCCAACGACCAGCGAAATTCTTTTTAGCCCTCAGGAAAATGGGGATGCCAGATGGTTTACTTCGACTTTTACGTTCGCGCATATCGGGACAGACGCATGGTATAGTGCTCCAACACAAAATTATGTTGAGAATTTTGAAATGGCTGGTGGTCTGCCCATCGACGATCCAACATCGGGCTATAATCCAAATGATCCATGGGTTGGCCGGGATCCAAGATTTAAATACAACATTTTGGTTGACCGGGACAGGCAGATAACAAGCTTGCAGGATGACCGGGCATTTGTTCAGTTTTATACGGGAGGAAGAGAACGGACTGCCATTACCAGTGTAACAGGTTTTGGTTGGAAGAAATACTGGGACGAAACGATAAATAAGTACGATAATGGCTGGAGCTCTTATTACTACAATGTTCCAAAAATCAGGTTGGCAGAGGTTTATCTTATCTATGCCGAAGCCGCTAATGAAGGGTATAATGGTCCGAACGGAAAATCTCCCAACGCTGGCCTTACGGCCGTTAAAGCTGTTGACATCGTAAGAGAAAGAGCCGGAATGCCAGTTGTGAATTCAAAATTCCTTACCAATAAAGAAACATTCAGGCCACGAATCTGGAATGAGCGGGCAGTTGAACTTGCCTATGAATCTAAAAGATGGGAAGACCTAAGACGCTGGCACGTGGCACATCTTCCAAAGTACAAGGAGTTATATGAACTTCAGTTTGATAAAGATCACACTTATTTCAACAAGGTTCTATACCAGACAATCAATTTTACCGAAGCACATTACTGGCTTCCATTCCCGGTAAACCAGATTTCCCTGTATCCGGAGTTTAAACAAAATAATGGATGGTAAAATGATCATTTTTTATAATTCTATAAATATAAAACTATGCATATAAAGATATTAATCCTTTGTCTTGGAGTTATTTGTGTAACAGGACTCTTTGCACAGGATATGCAAAGAGGAGTTGCAACTCCGGAACAGGGATCAGCACAGGTAGACTCTTCGAAAACTGTTTATCTTCCGTTTGGTAAAAGTCCAGCCGGTTTGATTGCAAGCGATGTAACGGTAATCAGACCTGAAGAACTGCTCAGGTATGATAATATTGCCACTGTAGAGGATTTAATCAACGGGAGAGTTCCCGGTTTGTTTGGAGGCGTAAATCTCCGGGGAATGGGCGATGCTTTGATTCTGATTGACGGGGTTCCAAGATCATTATCTTCGGTCAGATTACGTGAAATAGAGCAAATTTCGGTTCTTAAGGACGCTAATGCGGCAATGCTTTATGGTGTTCAGGCTAAGCGCGGAGTTATTCTGATTAAAACAAAGAGAGGTGAGATCAACAAAAAGAGAATTTCGACACTTGTTGAGTTCGGTATTGAAAAACCAATAAGTTATCCGAAATATCTTGGTTCCGCTGATTACATGGACGTTTATAATGAAGCACTGGCTAATGACGGGCTCTTGCCACTTTATACCCAGGGTGTAATTGACGGGACAAGAAGCGGAGTAAATCTTTACAAATACCCGGATGTAAATTATTATAATCCTGCCTTTCTTAAAAATAACAAATCAAACACCAGAATAGAAACTGAGTTTTCAGGGGGGAATGAGAACGGACAATTTTATGCCAACATAGGATGGGAACGGAGCGGGTCATTGCTTAATATGGGAGAAGTTCCATCGGGTAACCGCCTTAATCTGAGAACTAACCTCGATTTCAAAATCAATAAATTCATTTCATCTCATGTTGATATCGTTACCATTTTCAATGTCAATAAGAATCCTCAGGGGGATTTTTTCAACGGAGTAACAACACTGAAACCTAATTATTTTCCGTTGTTGATTGATACTTCAATGATCGTTGATAAAAAATTAATGAGGACTGCAGAGGTAATAAACGGAAGATATGTTCTTGGAGGTACTTCTCAATACAGAAACAACATGTACGGGAATCTCCTGCTGAGTGGTTATAACAAGCAATTCACCAGTACCGGGATGTTTAATACTGGTCTGGATTTTGATCTGAGTTTCCTGTTAAAGGGCTTGACGCTGAAGACGAATGCAAGCTTTGATTTCGACAGCCGTTTTGATGAAACACAGAGTAATACCTATGCTGTTTACGAAACTAAATGGGGTAAGGTTAACCCGGATAGTTTAGGCGTAACAAAACACGGTGTCGACAAATTTACGGGTACCCAGGGATTGGCCAATACAAGCATGCTTCGCGGTTATGCCTATTTTGGGGTGTTGAATTACGCTCACGTTTATGGCGGTGTTCATGCCTTATCAACTTCACTCGTAGCCTATGCAGATAAAACGAATCGGTCAGGTGTCTTCCAATCTGATAAACATTCACATCTTGGGACACAGATAAACTATGTTTACAGGAATAAATACATTCTTGACTTTACATCTTCCCTTGTATCCTCACCCAAGTTAGCTTCAACCAAAAGGTTGGCTTTCTCTCCCTCCTTATCTGCAGGATGGGTGATCAGTGAAGAGGATTTTTTAAAAGACAACGAGTTCATCAACTATTTAAAAATAACCGGATCTGCCGGTATTATCAACACAGATATGAGCTTGGATAAATACTATACCTATGACGATATCTGGAGAGAGTATGATTCTTATATTCAGGGGGATGGTACCAGGACCGCAGCTACAACCAATCTGAATAATGCTGCTAACGCTAACTTGTACTACGAAAAAAGAAAGGAGTTTAATGTAGGAGTTGAAGCCGCATTATTTCAGAAAGCGCTATGGTTAAATGCCCGTTACTTCCTCGAGAAACAAACTGACCAGATAGTTGACGGTTTAAATAATACTTATCCTGCGTTCTTAGGAGGTTTTAATCCTTCCGAAAACCATAGTGAGGATGAATTCTCAGGATGGGAATTAGGACTATCGTACCGGAAATCCATGGGCGATGTTAACGTGGAAATCACCCCTTCAGTTACATTTCTAAAGACTAAAGCGGTTAAGCGTGATGAGTTCTATGGTTACGATTATCAGTATCGTGCAGGTAATTCCACAGGAGCAATATTTGGGCTTGAATCACTGGGTTTATTCCAGGATATAGCGGAAATTGAAGCTGCTCCTACTCAGCTTTTCGGACCAGTTCAACCGGGAGATATCAGGTATAAGGACCAGAACGGGGATGATTTTATCGATTCAAACGATGAGGTGGTCATTGGTAATAATTTACCAAAAGTGAGAGCCGGCCTGTCATTTACCTTGAATTATAAGAACCTTACCCTTTTTGCTTTCGGGACATTAAGAGATGGTTCCAATAGTATCTTTAACAATTCCTATTACTGGGTATCGGGAGACCGCAAATATTCAGAAGTTGTTTTGAACAGGTGGACACCTGAAACAGCGGAAACGGCTGTTTATCCAAGGTTAAGTTCAAAATCCAATAACAATAACTTCAGAACTTCTACTTTCTGGATTGAAGACAATTCACTGGCTAGCCTGGAAAGAGTTCAGTTAACCTATGATTTGCCGAAGTCGGTTGCAAAGATGCTACAGACCAGCAATTTCAGTCTTTATCTAAGGGGAGGCAATCTTATCAATTTTGCAAAGAATAAAGATAAAATGGAATTAAACATTGGATCTGAACCCCAATACAGGAATTTTTCAATCGGGCTTAAAGCTTTGTTTTAATCTTTAATAAACATGAAAATGCGAGCAATAAAAATACTGACAACCTTATTTGTGGCAGGACTGTTTTTCACTTCCTGTGAACAATTACTGGAACCCGATAAAGATAATCATTCAACGACTGATCGGTTTTATACAGATCCTGCATGGGCTGAAGGTGTATTTGTCAATGCCTATGTTAGTCTTCCGAATGTTCAGGCTTTGGATGAAACAGCAACTGATGATGCGGTTACCAACATAAAAGGTAATCCTTATCAAAGAATGGCAACGGGTGAATGGTCGGCCATATACGATCCCATGTCTGTCTGGAACCTGGCTTATAAGCAGTTGTATTACCTTAACTACTTCCTTAACATAGTAGATACTGTTGATTATGCGTGGGATGATAAGAGTACTCCTTCGGCCGTCAGGGATTCATTATTTAAGAGGCGATTCAAAGGTGAAGCTAAAGTTCTGCGTGCCTGGTATAATTTCGAACTTCTGAAAAGACATGGCGGGCTTGCTTCAAACGGCGAACCACAGGGTTTTATAATCCTTAAAGAACCTATGGACAGGTTTGATAATTACAATCTTCCGCGAAACAGTTATGATGACTGTGTTAAATTTATTCTCGGGGATATTGACGAGGGGATATCTTTACTTCCTAATGTATATGTAAACACCGGAAATGTAGCCTACGATAAAGTCTTCGGGAATACGAACAAAGTGAATGAAGGCCGCGTCAATGGTAAGTTTGCGAAAGCGCTTAAATCAAGAGTAACTGTTTATGTTGCAAGTCATCCTTTTTATGCAAAGGCAACCAAATGGGAAGATGCAGCAGCAAACGCTCAGAAGCTTTTGTCCACTGCAGGAGGAGGCGTAAATGGTATTGCAGGACTATCAGCCACTGGTGTTAATTTCTGGACAAACGAAAATGATGTTGACATTCTTTTCAGAAGATCATACCTTGCCAACAATACGCTTGAAGTAAGTAATTTTCCACCTTCACGCTACGGAAACGGCAGTACTAATCCAAGTCAGAATCTTGTTGATGCTTTCCCAATGGTGAACGGTTATCCAATTAATGAAGCTTCAAGTCTTTATGATCCAGCTAATCCTTATGTTAACAGGGATCCGCGATTAAAGAACCTTATTGTATATGACGGCAATAACCTTAATAATGTGGTTGTTCATACCAATGTTGAGGATACGAAAGATGGATTGAACCAGACTATTACTTCAACCCGGACAGGATATTACCTGAAGAAATTGCTGGTTGCCAAAGTGAATCTTACTCCATCCGTAATGAGTACAGAAAGGCACTTTTATCCAATCTTCCGGTACACGGAAATGTTTCTGAACTATGCCGAAGCTGCTAACGAAGCATGGGGACCTTCTGCTGATCCAAACGGATATGGATTTACGCCAAAGACAATAATTGCTGCTATCCGGAAAAGAGCAGGTATTCCTATAACTGATCCTTATCTTGCTTCCATCACTTCTAAAGATGCTATGAGAGACCTGATCCGCAATGAAAGACGTATTGAATTGTCTTTTGAGGGATTCCGTTTTTGGGATATGCGACGCTGGAATTTAAATCTTAATGAGAAAATCAAAGGGATGAAAATAGAAGGAGAAACCTATTCGGTGATCGATGTAGAAGACCGGGTTTATAAACCCTATATGATCTATGGTCCTATTCCGTATACCGAGACTTTAAAAAGCAATCTTACACTTCAAAATGCCGGATGGTAGACAAGCAGAGTGCAGAGTGCGGAGGACATTGCTCTTCACCCTCTGCCCTATTGCTCTATGCTCTCTGCCATCGTAAAAGCAATTAAAAAATTAAAAAACATATGAAAAACGTTTCAATAATAATTTTAGCGATTTTAGCGGGAAGTATATTTTCCTGTAAGAATGATTCATGGTCTTTTGATGACTTTGATTACACTACTACTTATTTTCCCTACCAGTACCCGATAAGAACACTTGTTTTAGGTGATTATTTTTTCGATAATACCGACGATAATGATCTAAAATTTAAGATTTCTATGAGAGTAGGAGGGATGTATGAAAATAATTCAGACTGGACAGTAGATTATAAGTTTGAACCTTCTCTTGTAAATAAGCTGATTACAGCCGCAAATACCTTTGATGGGAAAGTTACCTCTGCGTCTGATACTATTAAGATTCTACCATCTGCTTATTATACACTTTCACCCGCAAATCAGGTAGTGATTCCCAAAGGCACATTTGTAGGGTCAATAGATGTTCAGTTGACAGAAGCCTTCCTTGACGATACGCTTTCAGCAAAAACGACCTATGTTATTCCGTTAAAAATTACATCAAGTTCATCTGACAGCGTCCTTAGAGGGAAAACTCAAATCGAAAATCCTGATCCAAGAATTGCAAGTCACTGGATCCTTCCTCCAAAAGACTTCACCCTTTTTGTGATTAAGTTTGTCAATTCCTATCATGGTATGTATTTACACAGGGGAACATCGGTAATCCGCGATACAGTTCAGTCATCAGATCTTGAAACGGTTGTTGTACGTCAGAAGTATGTAGAAAAGGATGAATTATGGAAATTGCAGACTGTCAACAGAAATACCGTTAAAATTGATGGTAACGTACTCAGAAAATCACCCACAAGTCCCGGCAAATATAATATGAAACTGAAATTTGACAGCAATAACAATTGTATTGTATCAACCGGAAAAAATTCTGCTTTTAAAGTTTCAGGAACAGGCAGATTTGTTAAAAACGGAGATAAGTGGGGTAATGAACCAAAAGATGTTATTTACCTGGATTACACGGTTACTCAGGGACCCAATAAACACGCAATTAAGGACACCGTGGTTTTCAGGGATAAAGCAGTTTCTTTCCAGGAGTTTGCTCCTGTGATACAACCATAACTGGAAATGAGAAAGAGAGAGGGTGAGAAGATGAGAATTTCACCTTCTCACCCACTCACCTTGCAGACAAAATTTCTAAAGCGTTTTCGACTGCTTTTTCATAAAACAAATGTTTAATACCCTATACCAATTTTTCTCAATTCAAAAGAATTAACAAAATGACAGAAAGAAGAAGTTTTATTAAAAAATCTATAATTGGAACTGCAGGAATAGCGATTGGCGGTTCCGGATTTAGTACTCCATCCTATAATCGGATCATTGGTGCAAATGACCGGATAAATATTGGATTCCTTGGTTGCGGTGACAGGAGCGGAGGCCATCGCCGGATGGTACAGCTATCAGCAAAGAGTAAAAATCTGGGGGTAGTGGCGGTATGTGATATATGGAATCACAACAGGGAAAAGGCAGCAGCCGCTTGCAAAACAATGTTTGGGAATGAAGTAAAGCAGTTCAAATATTCAGAAGAAATGCTCAGGATGCCTGAGATTGATGCGGTGATGATCGGTACAGGCGACTTTCAGCATGCAAGACTTCTTGCCGAAGTGGTTAGAGCAGGAAAGGATTGTTATTGCGAGAAACCTCTTGCAACCGATGTGGAAGATGCTAAACTCGCCAGGAATGCAGTAATGGCATCAAAGCAGGTTGTACAGATGGGATCCCAATGGCTAAGCGATCCAATACAAAATAAGGTGAGAGATATCGTAAGATCCGGGAAATTGGGTCAGATTACTAAAATAGACCAGGTATGGAATGATAACAATCACCGTTGGCATGTTCCTGAAGATCCTGATATCGCTGCAATTCGTGAATCAGATACGGATTGGAACAGGTGGCTTTTAGGGAAGCCCTATGTTCCTTTCGATCCATTCAAATATTTTGAATTCAGAATCTTTCGTGATTACTCTGGCGGAATCACCTCTCAATGGATGAGCCATGGGAGTGGATTGGTACACTTCTACACTGATACTGCCATACCTGATTCAATGGTAGCTAACGGTGGTATATTCGGTTGGCCTGATATCCGTCAGAATCCCGATACTTTCCAGGCATTGGCAACTTATGATGATGCTAAAATTTTGTATTCCTATAATTCCAACTATGCCAATGAATTTGGTGATTACACCTGCATCAGGGGCAAAGAAGGAACCTTATTTGCACACGGCGGAGAAGGCAGTGCACGCTGGTTCTTTATTAAGGAGCATCAGAATCTTCCCGGTGGCTTTGACTTTTATAACGGAATGCAGGATATGGTAAAAAATGGGCAGGCTGAAATCGTTTCAACAGAAGAATACGGGATGAAGATGGGACCGGTCAACCTGGATGACGATGATAAATATCATGTTCCAAACTGGGCTGATTGTATAAGATCAAGAGATCAGAATACCAATGGCAATATTCATACCGGTTACTGGAATGCAATTGCAAGTATAATGGCCACTTACGCATATCGTGAAGGGAAAAAATTATATTGGGACAGGATAAAAGAAGAAATTGTTGATCATCCGGTGAGCAAGTAAATGTTAACGAATTTCAAAAAAAAGTTTCAATGTTTCAGTGTGTAGCCATGAAATCTTTAAATTTTGAAACCCTGATACATAATAACAAAAATGATGAAAAACGCACTTGTAATCTTAATCCTTTTTTCTTTCATCTTCAAGGGTTTCTCTCAGGAAAAGGATGAATTGATCAGTGCATGGACCAAAATGAGTGAATCAAAAAAAACGCTCTATAAGGATTTCAATGATCTGAAATTCGGAATGTTTATTCACTGGGGAGTCTATTCAACCCTGGGAGGCATATGGAATGAGAAGCAAATCCCCGGGCTTGGTGAATGGGTTATGTACCATGCAAAGATACCAAGATCAGAATACAGGAAAGTGTCTGAAAAATTTAACCCAACCGGCTTCAATGCTGAGGAATGGGTATTGCTTGCCAAGGAAGCCGGTATGAAATATATCGTTGCCATGTCCAAACATCATGATGGTTTTTCATTGTATCGATCAGAAGTTACCAATTATAATATTTATGATTACACTCCATTTAAACGCGATCCTATTCAGGAAATATATCAGGCTTGTCAAAAGCATGGTATAAGATTAGGATTGTATTATTCTCATTCAATAGATTGGATGGACGGAGGCGATGCAGGCAATGCTCAATATAAAATGGCTCATCCTGATAACACCAAAGCTGATGCCGAAAATAATGAGGCTGAAAATGAAGCAGCGAATATTTGGGATACTGCTCCTGTCTCCTATACCGAATACCTTGAGTGTAAAGCGAAACCGCAGATGCGCGAGATTCTTACAAAATTCCCTAACCTTTTAGAAATATGGTATGATTACCCGATTTCGATGAATCTTCAGCAGAGTTTTGCTTTCTATAAACTTGCGTATGATATTCAACCGAAATGCCTGATCAATAAAAGAGTAGGTAACAATCTTGGAGATATCCTCACCGCAGGTGATAATGAAATTCCGTCACGCAACAACAGCGAGGTAAAACCTTTTGAAACTCCGGGTACCCTTAATAATACATGGGGTTACAAAAGTTATGACCTTCATTGGAAAAAGCATAGTGAAATGCTTTACTGGATTGCAGAAATTGCGAGTAAGGGAGGCAATTACCTGTTAAATATTGGTCCTGACGGCAAAGGTATTATTCCCCAGGAAAGCGTTGATATCCTGAAAGGAATCGGTGTATGGATGAAAATTAACGGAGAGGCTGTTTATGGAACACACCCCTGGACAACCAGAAGAGAAGGTGATTCAGGGAATGAGGTAAAAGGCCGTGATGAGCAGGGAAATATCAAAACAACATCAGGTAAGAAAATGAATTTTGATTTTACTTTTGGCCCTGAAGATTTTTGGTTCACTGCGAAAGACAATTGTGTTTATGTTATTTCTTTGTCCGCTCCGGTAAGTAAAAAAATTGCCATTAAATCACTTTCCGGGTCAATACAAAAAATTAAAAGTATTAAGGTTTTAGGCAGTAATGAATTATTAAAATGGAAAACTTCGGGTGAGAAAGTGGAGGTTACTTTACCTTATAATCCGGCAAATAAAAAAGTTGGCGAACCGGGTTTTGTATTAAAAGTTGAAT
>JBBRVC010000052.1:0-23616 GCA_038247205.1 Bacteroidales bacterium | reverse complement strand
GATAAGCCGAATGGATTGTCCTTTTATTCCAGAGAAAGCCATCTTTCACTATCGGGATATTTATGACCATCTGACCAAGTTCTTTGAGCTGGCTGAAACTTACCGTGATGTATTAACAAGCCTCATGGAGATATATACATCCCTCCTTAACAATATAATGACAAAATCTGCCAACCAGACCAATATCTCTGTACGGCGTCTTACCCTGATAGCCACTATCTTCATGCCTCTTACATTAATTGCAAGCATCGGAGGAATGTCGGAATGGACAATGATAACAGGGGCCGGGAACTGGAAAACTGCGTATCCTTTATTTATTGCTGCATTGCTTGTAATTGGCATAGCAACATATTTACTTATTAAGAGATTGGAAAAAGGAAATACCCAAACCCCGGAGTAGGTACACAGAGTTTGTTTATCGCCTACGGCGAAAAACTCGATACATTACTCGCGAACTTTTCAATAACACAATGACCTCATAACTAAACGTTTATAGCACTTAGCTTGACGGCTATGCTCTTCAGGGGGGATTGGGGGGCAATTTGGGGACAAAACTTCCTCATACAATTTCCTTATGTTTCTCCTCACGTGATCTTAATACTGACGGGTGTTGTAAAAGTGCCACCTCCTTTTGCCGTTTCGATGAGCCCCGGGTGAACATCATCAAATGCCTTTCACCATATGACCGTATGGCATAGGAAAAGACAAGGCCTGAGAGAATATCTATGCTATAGTGTCCACGTGAAAGGAATAAGGCTGCAATAACAATTACGGCACAGGTTAAAATAAGCTTTTTATAGAATTTGTCTTTTACAAGAAGATACATCAGAAATACATTTCCTGTATGTCCCGATGGATAAACACCAAGTTCATACTTTGAAAAACCGTTAAACAAGGCATCAGAACCGGTGAACATCGGAGGATTTCCAAAGGGAGTCAGGACGATAAATGCTCCACGGATAATGTAAAATATGCCTGACAGTACGAAAAAGAATGGCAGCCTGTCATATTCCTTTTTACGAATTATATAAACCATAACAATTACAATCGGAAAGAGGCAGAACAGATCGTAGATCAATGAGACCTCCATGTATGGTATATTGTCGAGAATAAGATCTGAAAGCATAGGAAGTGTTTTTCCTTCGCTCATATAGTCATGAAGATATGTCTGAGAAGCCAGGTTAAGAGCTGCTCCGGCTGCAAGAGTCAGCAATCCGAAATAGAGATATTTGTTCCTGAGAAGCTCCATAAGAGAATAGAAAACCTCAGTGATTGCTACAAAGGATTTATTATCTGCTATTTGAATTTTGTTCTTTTTCATCACCGTACTAATGGTAGTTCTTTATTCTTTTAATAATATGATGCCAAACAAGGGTTGTAAATATAGAAATATTTTGATTGATAAAGACTGAGCGTAGGATTGACTGAGTGACGGAGTGATGTTTAAATTGTCAAAGTTCACGAATGATTATATGTCGTACCTTTGAGCAAGATTCACGCTAATATCATTTAAGAAGATAATAATGGAAAAACCAATTAAGATCCTATTGTTTGATAATGAGATAGAAGCAACGCTTCTGGATGGGTTATTAACAGAAAGAGGAATTCCTCATATGATCCGTTCGTATCATGATTCAGCACTTGATGGCTTATGGCAAACCCAATCCGTGTGGGGACATCTTGAGGCGAGGGAAGAGTTCAGGGAAGAGATATTGAAGATATTTTCGGAGATGAATGATCAGGTATAACGCCGTAAGAGCCTTAAGACAAAAGACAAAAGTCACAAGACAAAAGTGAAGAAAAGAAAGGCGTGAGGTCTTAACGCCAAAAAAGCGTGAGGCTTGCTGTGACGCACAGACATCATGCTAAAAAAAACTTCAGGAATTCATTTTCAAAATTAGGGGTGAATATTCCTCTTCCGACAGACTCATTTATTTCATTTATAGTCCAGTACTTACCTTCATCTATTTCATCAGGATCAACAACAGGTTTGTCATCTGTTATGCTTTTGAATACGTGGACAAGTTCTCTTTCAACTGATGATTTCCAGATATATACTCCAATAAAAGAGGGAGTGAATCCGGTTAACCCGATTTCTTCTTCCACTTCCCTGATAAGTGCAGCTTCAATCTGTTCATCCGGAGCAACATGTCCTCCGACAGATGTGTCCCATTTCCCCGGCTGGATATCTTTATTCTTTGATCTTTTCTGTAGAAACAGTTCACCTGAGGTGTTAAACAGATGCAGATGAACAACAGGATGCAGAAGCATGCTTTTTCCATCATGACACACACTTCGGGGAGCCTCTCCTATTCTATTGCCATTATCATCAACAACCGGAAAAATTTCCTCAGAATTCTGTAAAACCATTATGCATGATATTTGTGGCAAAGTTCGGAAAAATAAAGCAAAGAAAATCCATTAACCGCAAAGACGCAGAGGAAATCAACGCAAAGGCATAAACCCACCCCAAACCCCTCCGGAGGAGGGGATTTAAGAAGAGCCACCCCTAACATCTCTAACGTGTCCGAAGACTCTAAGACCTGAGTATTAGTCCCCCTTCAGGGGTCCCTATAGGGGGTTGGGGGCAAAACTAGGGTTCAAGCCTCAGGGTAAGACCGGTGTATGGCCAGTTATACTAAATCCACACCTTATCGTATTCCCATCCTCGTCAACTGCAGTAAGAACATGGTTGCCTGCTATGGCTTCTATCTCTATTTGATGAATGTGGTTTGTAGTAGCAATATACTTTTCATCAAGATGCCAGAAGATCTTTTTCGACGGATTTCGATGCGCCACTTCTGATATTACCCGGGTAGACTGTCCTGTCTGATCGCGCGGTATAAATATCTTTATCCCCTGGGTCGGGTAAATAAACTCCATTACTTCTACCCCTGTAATACCTTTGCAACCAGGGTCAAAAGGAGGGAGGGGCTTATATGCTGAGTGTTTCATCCTGTAAAAATATTCCATAGCCGGTGGCAATACAAACCATGGCATATTTACAATTTCAGTTTGTGAGGTACAATCTGCCGTTACCTGCATGGTCAGTGATTTGTTAAGATGAACAATTCTGTGCCATGGGCATGACTCGCTCCTTAATCCATTCGCACCGGCAGGTATCTCTTCTGTCTCCCGACAATCAGGTCCGGCCCTGAAGCCGCTTTGAGTGCAGACACGGATCATAGCAAGTTCTTCCTCAGGCTTATCAAACCAGCTCCCTGACTCAATTAATCCAGCCAGCTCGAACATTATGGGAGCAGCGGATGAAATTCCTGTCAGACCCGGTCTCCCTTCTCCATCGCCATTACCCGCCCACACGCCAATTACATATTCAGGAGTTGTGCCCACAGCCCAGGCATCCCTGAAGCCGAAACTTGTTCCTGTTTTCCATGCAATGTTCCGTGATGAATTAAAATACTGCCAGCCAATCTCACTCTCCGGCCTGTTAACCTTCTGAAGAGCCTCGTATGTCAGCCAGATCGACGAGGCTGTAAGAGGCGGATCCTGAGTTTCCTGTTTTTCCTCCGAATTTTCATGATCCGCAACTAATACCGGGGGATGGTAATCATCAGTATAATACTTCTTTACATCATTGTACCTGTTCAAAACCCTTGAAAGCGAGGCGTATGTCCCTGCCAGTTCCCATAAAGAAGTTTCACCTCCGCCAAGAATAAGTGAAAGACCATAATAATCGGCCGGTTTTCCAAAAGTGGTAAACCCGGTCTTTTTCAAAAGTTCAAGAAATTTCCCCGGAGAATATTTCTGAAGCATTTTAACTGCCGGAATATTAAGAGATTGAGACAGAGCAAGCCCTGCCGGGACAGCCCCGCTAAAACTCTGATCAAAATTTTTTGGCGAAAACCCGGGAAACCTTGTGGGAATATCGGGAATAAGGGTCCCCGGAAGAATATCTCCTGACATCTGCATCCCCGCATATAATATTGGCTTCAGAATGCTCCCGGTGCTTCTGAGCGACCTGATGATATCAACATCACCACCATGATCAGGACTATTTTTCAGGGTGCTGTTTCCTACATATGCCTGTACTTCTCCGGTTTCCACACTTATTATTATACAGGCTGAATTAAAAATAAAATTTTCAGAGAGCTCTTTCTGATGCCTGTTTAAAATCTCAGTTGCCCGTTCCTGAAGATGTGCATCAATAGTGGTTATGATCATTTTCCCCCTATGCTCTTTAAAAAAAAGATCAGTAAGATGTGGTGCTTTTACAGGCATGAGTCCGGGTTCAGAGGGCAGGGATTCGTCAAGTGCCAGAACCAATGTCAGTGAGTCAAAATAGTTTCTTTCATAAAGCTTATATAAAAGTAGATCCCTCCGGTTTTTCATTATCTCCAGGTTTTTTCCGGGATAAACCAGAGAAGGTGAATTTGGAAGAATGGCAAGGGCAGCCGCCTCAGCCCATGTCAGGTCAGATGAATGCTTGCCTGTATAACGCCATGAAGCTGCTTCGAGTCCTACAGTGTTACCTCCGAAAGGTGCATTGGCTGCATACAGCTTCAGAATTGATCTTTTTGACCTGAATAATTCCAGTTTAAGGGCTGAAAGCATTTCAATTGTTTTACCGGTATAAGTTCGCTTCCGGATTCCTCTTGAAAGCCTTGAAACCTGCATTGTAATTGTGCTTCCGCCGCTTACAATCTCCCCGGCCTTAATGTTATTCACAAATGCCCGCGATATTGAAACGGGATTAATCCCCGGATGAAAATAAAACCACCGGTCCTCAAATGTCAACAGCGCTTTTTCGAATTTTTCAGGCACTTGTTCGAAACCCCAAAATCTCCATTGCCCGTCATCTGCTATCCGGGCACCAAGCAGACTGCCATTGGATGCCTTCACTACTGTTGATCCCGGTGTTTTAAATTCAGGCAAAGGAGAAACCAAAACCGGAGTGATGATTATTGCGGTAATAAAAAGCGATATTTTTAATTTCCTGTTCAATTCTCTCCGGTTACTTTTACCGGTGTGCCGGGATATCTCGAATAACAATTATCGAGGTACATTGCGCCGCACCATATTGAAGGCTGGAAGAATTCACCCTTATATGCTGCATTGAGTATCAGAACAAAGCTTTTTGATTCGCCCTGGTTAAGACTGAAGAAGGTGTTTACCCTGTCATCACGGATGTCGCGATAATCATACTCACCTTCCTTTACCCCGTAATCTGCCTCAAACAACCGTGTATTCTGAATTTCCCAACCCGAAGGAATCATCTGATTAAGAGCAATGTTATCTACTCTTGAGTAAGTAATATTGGTCACATTCACAATCATCATGAAATCACTTCCCTGCACAAGGTTTTTCTGATCAACAGGCTTCATATCCATATCCACATAGGTAACCTTCATACTTAAGCCTTTATCTTCCCTTGCCGGATCTGATACAACTGGAGTCCCTTTCCTGGTGAGATTAGCATAGACAGGTTGTTCTGAATTATTTTGAACAATTACATTATTATTTCCCGTTACAAGCTTAATATCTTTCCCTGTTATCTGTTTCTGCTGAATCGTCTGTTCCGATTTGTCACCGTTCAATGTGAGACTGATCGTCGCCTTACTCTTACTGTCACCGGGCAGAAGGGCAGCCCACTTCATATATGCAAATAATCCCCAGGCAACCGACTGTGTACTATACCATGTATCATTATTAAGGTTATCGCAAATCTCTTTCAGGATTGGCAATGCTGCTTCTTCATTTTTGAGCAGTGTAAGGGTATAAAGAATAATTGCCTTGTCGCGAATCCTGCTTCCGTAATAATAATGAACCAGCTGCGGCTCCGGCTCTGTGACTCTCATATCCAGAAGATCATCAGCCACTTCAGTCCTTCCTGTTGTTGCAAAAGCTGCTGCCAGCAGCCATCTTGACAACTGCGGGATCTCTTTTGTCTCCCTTAACCTGTTCATTGAACCCCTGTCGGGCTCACCGGCTAGTGCGAGAGTCAGAAGACGGTATGCCTGATCGACGGAAGAGGCTTTAAACTTTGTATCGAATTTCCATTCCCTTGCTTCCTTCTTCTGATATCCTATCCACTTTTGCTTAAATCCGGATGGAACAGAGTAACCAAGTTTTTCAGCTTCGGTCATAAAATGACCTGTATATGAAGTTACCCAGTTATCAGGCTGGGCAGCTCCGGGCCAGAGAGCTATTCCACCATCAGCCATCTGGCGCATTGTAAGCAGTGTGATTGCTTTTTTTATATTTTCTGAAGCCTGTTGAGTAATTTTCGATTCATTTCCGGAAAGGTCCCTGAGCCAAAGCTGTGGAAAAGCTGCCGAGGTTATCTGTTCGGAACATCCATATGGATAACTAATAAGATAATCAAGCCGTTTCTCAAGATTTACCGAAGGCAGCGCAGAAAGATCAAGCCTGGCCGAATTTGAACCTTCAATACCAAATGTTTTGAATGAAGTTTCCCATTTCTCACCGGGTTTAAGAATTTTCAATTCACTTCTTGTCTCCGGCGGATTGGGACTTCTGACCTCTATCTCAAATTCGCTGGAGGCAGTTTCACCACCACCTGAGGCCACAACTTTTATTTTCCCTGTCCCGGTCTTTTCTCCGGCAACAAATGAAAATTCCGTATCGATCTCTGCTTCACCTGAAACCTGAAGATTTTTTGATTCTTCACTGATGGTAAGGAGTCCATTTACCTCAGCTTTAACATCAACGGTTTTTATACTGCTTTTCTGAACGAAAAGTGTTATTGGCAATGCAGCCTTTTCTCCCGGACTTATTACTCTTGGAGCGGTTACCAGTACCATCAGAGGATCTTTTACAAAAACAGATTTCTCTGCAACTCCGAAAGCCCTGTCGTTTCCTGCAATCACCATAACTTTTACTGAGCCGGTATACTGCGGGAGAGTAATTGTATGTATGTTATTCTTTCCTTTTCCGAGGGTGAACGGACCCAGAAACTTAACCACAGGGAGAAAACGCTGTGCTTTCCCTGCCGACCGGTCAATAACTGCCTCATCCCCTCCTATTGCGAACAATCGTTCAAGTGTTCCGCCAAAAGCACCAAGTACAAAATCGTATAAGTCCCACGTTTTAACTCCCAGCGCTTCACGTGCATAAAAATACTTCCAGGGGTCGGGTGTTTGGAACCCCGTTATATCAAGCAATCCCTCATCAACGACCGCCAGTGTATAAGTCATTGGCTTCCTGTTTTCTTCCGAGATATCAACATCAAATGTATTCCGGGATCTGATCTCATCAGCCATCCTGATAACCGGAGCAAGCCTTGTGTCTTCATCCTCCACCATAACAGGTACTACACCGTAAAGCCTCACGGGCATATCATTAACTGTCTGACTATGAGGTTGAATAACTGTGACCCAGGCATATACGTTAGGCGCCATTTCAGGCTTTGCCTTAATTTTTACAACGGTGTTTGTCTTTACTGTATTTACCCTGATATTCTCCATAACACCTGCAGAATTCTCAAGAGTGACTATAGCACGTGCATTTTCAGGGGCCGGGAAAGAAAGTTCTATTTCATCACCCACGTTGTATTTCTCCTTGTTTGTACTCACTGAAAGAAGAGTTGCACCCTCTGCACTGCCTTTCATCCCATAATCCCATGGCCAGTCGATCAATAGAATCTTACCGGTTGAATGACCTTCGGTTGTTGTTGCTCTTATAAGATATCTACCCCACTGATTTTTGTCGACTTTAAAGGTGAAAGAACCCTCTCCGCCTTTTGTTGAGATTGTTTCCTTAATTACAGGTTTATAAATATTATTTGAGATAAAATATGCAAGATTTTCCTCATCCGATTCCCACCACCATCGGTATGAAATCTTATACACGGTAAGTTCAACCTCCGAACGGACAGGCTTTCCTGATTCATCTACAGTAACTATTCTGACTTCGTTGTCCCTGTCGGTAAAGAGCATCCTGCTTTTTCCTTCAAGACCGGGAAGATTGATACCCACAAAAACAGGATAAGGCGCATACTTTAAAGTTGTCTGTGTGATACTCTCATCACCGCCCTGTTCCGAGACCTTAGTCGTAAAAATTGCATTCAGCATACCCGGCGCATTCAGTCCGAGACCCGGATCAAAGTTCACTGTTGCGTTTCCGTTGTCATCAATTGCTCCGTCGAAAATATTGACCGTTTCAGAATTAAATTCACCTGCAGGATCATCAAAAGTATACTGGCTATACTTTTCAAATTCTGTCTTTGTATGTTTCAGAATATATTCAATTGATGTTTTCAGGTTTTTTGCTACTGATCCATTGAGCCATTTAACATTCAGGGTTCCGGTGCCGGCACCTTTCGACCCTCCAAGGATCTTGTCCGGAAAGTTCAGATTTATCTTCAGCCGGTTAGGCTTTATTGATTCAACCCTTATTCTTTTTGTAAACAGAGCTCCCCCGATCCTGAACTGGGCACGGTAATCGCCCGTTAATGCATCAGAAGTTGTTTTGGTCCTGAACACCAATAAATTGCCTGAATTAATTTTTTGAACCTGGTTATCAACCCTTTGTTCCAGGGGGTTTATCAGTTCAAACTGAACCGGATGGCCCGCCGGAAGCTCCTTGATGACATCCCTTATTATAAGTGAAAGAAAAATTGAATCACCCGGACGCCAGACATCCCTTTCGCCATAAATGAATGCTTTGATACCATTTTCGGGCCGGCTTCCTGAAACATCAAAAGAGCTTACTGATAGAGCAGCACCATCATTGATTTTGAGGTAGTTGCGATCCTTATCTTTATTTGTTATTATCAGGAATGGCATTCTTTCGCATGGAAGAGCCACAATACCATCCTTGTCGGTATTTCCGGAAGTTATGAGCTGCATCTGGTAATCGTAAATTTCAGCATGAACTTCACTAACGGGCATTGCTGAAAGAAGATCACTCACCATGATATGAAGGATTTTATCTTCACCTCTTTTTGCAATAATGCCAAGGTTTGAGGCAAGAATATTCCTCGAAACACTTCTGTCCGGACTATAGTATGCTTCTTTACATGGGTCATTGCGATCACTCCAGTCAAATCCGAAAGAATAATACACTGCATCCTGAGTATCCTCGTAATAATTATCCTCATCACTCCATAAATCGCGGCTCTGCTCCTCAGCAAGCCGGAGTAGTTGTTCATAGCGACTAACCTCAGCGGCATCATCGCACGGATAGGTTGAGTAGGATCTTCTCATTCCGAGTCGCACTTTGTAGAGCACTCCCGGCTCAACATCAATATAGTCGGCAAGATCGATCGTATAAAGACTCCATGATCCTGTATTTGAAGAAGTTCCCGATACAAGGTCAACTCTCCCGGAGTAGACAGGCCTACCAAAACGTTTAATATAATATCCGGAGTTGATGTCGTTTTCCTGTAGAAAATAGGGAAGATTGTTTTCAAAAATCTTTATAATCTTCAGATCAACTGCCCTTAGGTTTGCGGCTTTAAACGGGAAAATTAAATTTTCTGAAGAAGGAAGAATCACTCCGTTTCCTGAAAGTTCAATTCCCGGCAGAACAGATGTAAAGTCGATCTGCCTGGAAAAAGATGAGGCGAGAGTTGTTCCCTTATTGTTCTTAACTGACTGCTCAACACCCAGTTCAACAACGCCCTGCAGATTACCTGACGGAGTGATACTTATGATATTTGAATTTTTTGATATGGTGAAACCACTTTCAGGATTTATCCATATCAGCCCTTCTGTTTCCTGGTCAACATCAACAGGATCAGAGAAAATGATGTCAATTTTCTGACTCATTCCTTTGTTAGTTATTACATCAAGCACACTGAATTCCCCTGCCGGAGGTACTGAAACAGTATATGAACCCTTTTGTCTGACCCCTTTTCCGGAGCCATCCCAGGTTATGAGAAGTTGTTGCGATTTATCGATACGATTAATATCTGAAATGGTGAATTTATGATTCAGAGATTCAGAATGATCCCAAGTTACCTGCATTTTTTTTCTACCCAGCTTAGCTGTGAGATATTTTTCAACTTCTGAAGATTCAATATAATCGGATGTTACAATTTTCCCACTCAGCAGGTAGACCACCTCATCATCAGCGGAACATTCGAATGCACCTATAGTTACCCTGAAATCTTTTTTCAGCGTCTGGATTGCAAGGGGAAAACTTTTCAGTCTCTCCGGGACATCTGCAAGAACATAAAGATTAAGCACCCCGGAATATGTTTGTCCTGCATCAAGTAGACCCGAAGGACGGAAAACAAGGGTTGTCTCATCAGTCCACTCAGTTTTGCCTTTTATAACAGGGTTGAAAGCAAATAATGCACGAGATGATTGTTTCTTCGCTCTATCAGCAAACTCAGGTGTGAATCTTATTTCAATTGCAGAGTTTACAGAAACAATTCCGGAAGTATAGGATGAAATATACTCATCAAAGCCCTTATCGATAGGAATGTAGGCCGCAGTTATTTCCCTTTCCTTCAAAGGAAATTTAATACCGCTGTCGTCTGATCCGCAGGAAGACAGTATTAGAGGAATAAGTACGCCCAGGATTAAATTTGTAGTTTTCATAAAAGAGAATTGAGTACACGACTATTAAAACCAATACTAAAATACACAAAAAGATGAGTTATTGACCATGTTTTCGATCAGTTACATGGTTTGCCCCCCAAAACCTTCTTTTGACATCAAAACCGAAGGTCGCAAAGTACTCTTCGGGATCAATCGAAAATTGGGAAGGAGGTGGTGCGCAGGAAACCCGAAAATGGCGCGAACCGAGCGGATGTAGCCTTTTTGGTGGCGCCTTTATGGCCTCGTGTAGCGGACGGACAAAAAGGCAAAAGTTAGCATTTTCGGCGCCCTTTCTTTGTTTCTTTGGCTTCGCCGAGTTCGCAATAGTGTTACGGAGTCACCATCTCCGTTCTCAGCTTGGCTGTATAGTCGCGGATTTTGTCGAGTGTTTCTACTGTGACCGATATCTGGCTTCCTGATGCGCGGAGTGCCTTCCTTGTGGTATTGATCTCAAGATCTCCCTTTTTAAAGTAAATATCGAATGTATCAAAATAGTGCTTCAGGTATTTAAGCTTTTTGGTATAATAAACTACAACCGGATCATCATAATAATTCTTCATAAAGCTCAGGAGCGAATTAAGCGTATATTTCTGTTCCGCGATTTTCTGTACTACTTCAGGATCAGGGTTTGCGGGATTATAGACAAGCTGGGTAGCAATATACAGGGCCTCCACCCAGCCTCCCATAACCATCAGGGCTGCAGTGCTTTCCCGGCCGTTCTGACGCAGGTGATCTTCAATATTATTGAATGATTTATTCATCAGAACCATAATTGTATCAGGATCGGCCATGTCATTCGAAACTCCTCTCATAGGTGCTGTAAGAAGGTCGTCCGGTATTCCGAGCTTATTGCTCATATTGCGGATTGTTACCATATAATATATCATCTCCTGTCCGAGTCCGAATACCTTAAGATATCCGAAGTCAACTCCATATATGCCGGTGTTGATAGCTGCCCTTGAGTTACTCATGTACTGATTATAGTTTGAAACGGGATTCAGAGCGGCGCTGTTAAAAGGAATGGCAAGTCTGTTAAACATACTGCAAATCTCTACAGGTGTCATTACCCCATAAAAAATATCATTTTTTTCAATAACCGGACTAACACCTGCTGAATCAGCACGGAATGTTGAAAACCAGGGAATAGTAAGGTCTTTCTCTGTAGATTCTGTTCCGCATGACCATAAAAAAAGTAATAATGAGAACAAGAGAAGAAAAAGGTGGTTTTTCATAGATCAAAAATTATGAATCAAAAATATAAATAAATCGGACATTATACCTTTAACTACTGCCGGCTGAGTTTTTTAATGTGTGGACAGAACATACGGATCAGATTAAAATTCTATCCCCCAGTTTTTTTGATATCATTCTAAGTGCAACCTTGAGATTCTGATCTCTTTTCTGAAGAAGTCCGATCCTTGGAAGATCGTTATTCTTAACCGCATCTTCCAACTGAGCCATTACTTCTTTCAATAGCACTTTAATTTTATCGCCTTTGAATTTCAAAACGCAGTCAGGAACACTATCCTTAATCTTCATCTCTTCCGTTTCAACAAATGACAACTTGTTCCAGATCTTGCTAAGCTCATAGGAATCGGAAAGAAGATCAGCAGAAAACCTCGAGATCTCAGGATTCTCATGCTTGACAAACTGCTTATCACCGGGAAAAATCCCGTGCTCGACATGGAATCTGAATTCTCCGAAAATAGCAGCACAAACTTTATCATCAAACGAAAGTTCGTCTGAAACGATCTCTCTCACAATGTAGTCCGATACAGTCAATACCTCCTCTTCTCCATCTTCAACCCTTGTTTTCCGTTCAAACTCCATGCTTCCGAATTTCAGCAGCAGCCTGATAACAGCCGTCTCAGAATGAAGAGTCAGATCTATCTGCCGGGGTTGCTGAACCACAACCGGAGCAGGAATTGAAGGAAGATCTTCAAGTCCGGGATACTTATTACGGTCCTGGAATGATTTCTGCTGCTGGAGTTTATTTACCTCATGATAAAGGACCGGTTCGGCAACTTCCAGAACAAGGCTGCACTCCTTTATATATACAGTCCTTGTTATCATATCGGGGATAACAGCGATCGATTTGACGATATCCCTGATAAGATTGGCTTTTTTGACAGGATCATTATTTGCTTCCTGCAACAGGAGTTGTGTCTTGAAACGTATGAAGTCGGTTTCTTTCTCCTTAAGAAATTTTTTGAATTCCTCGTTACTTATTTTTTTGGAATAGGAGTCCGGGTCCTCGGCATCAGGAAGAAGGACAATCTTCACGTTCATCCCCTCCTCAAGCACGAGGTCAATTCCTCTTATGGATGCTTTTATCCCGGCAGAATCGCCGTCGTATAGAATTGTAATGTTTTGAGTGAAACGCTTTATGAGTCTTACCTGTTCCTGGGTCAGAGATGTCCCCGAGGAAGCCACCACATTTTCGATTCCTGCCTCATGGAGAGACAGAACATCGGTGTAACCCTCAACAAGATAGCAGGTATCTTCCTGTGTTATAGCTTTTCTTGCCTGGTATATACCGTAAAGAATACGGCTCTTGTGATATATTTCCGACTCAGGGGAATTGAGATACTTCGCTGTCTTAACATCAGTTTTTAAGATCCTCCCTCCAAATCCTAGAACCTGTCCGGAAAGGGAGTGAATGGGAAACATTACCCTTCCGCTGAACCTGTCGAAAATATGATCATCGTGCTGAATGGAAAGGCCGGTTTTTATAAGGAAATCTTTCCTGTAACCGTCTTCAACGGCACGTTTTGAGAATGCATCCCTCTTAACAAAACTGTAACCTACCTCAAACTTCTTCAGTGTATTTTGCTGAAAACCCCTCTCCTTAAAATATGCAAGACCAACAGATATTCCTTCGTCCGACTGAAACAGGTTCTCACTGAAAATCCTGGAGGCATAGGAAGAAATGACCAGAAGGCTTTCGCGTTCATTCTGCTTTTCAACCTCTTCAGGAGTCAGCTCTTTCTCAACTATTTCAATATGATACTTCCTTGCAAGATATTTCAGAGCCTCCGGATAAGTAAGATGCTCATGCTCCATAACAAAGTTCACCGAGTTGCCTACCTTCCCGCAACCAAAGCATTTGAAGATCTCTTTTGATGGGGAGACGGTAAAAGAAGGAGTCTTTTCATTATGAAACGGACACAATCCCAGATAGTTTACCCCCCTTTTCTTCAGAGGTACAAACTCCTGAACCACATCAACTATCTGTGCGGCATCAAGAATTCGTTCAATTGTCGGGCGGTCGATCATGGGGTAAAGATATTAGTAAAAAATGAAAGAAGATGAAGACAAAAGTAAAAAGACAAAAGACGAAAATGACCGTCTTAAAAACCCTTAGCCCCCCTTCAGTACCCTTCAGAGGGGTTGTGGGCAAACTAAGGACCAAGGTCGAATCTGTATAAAGGGGTTGGGGGGCAAGAAATAAGATTTAGGGGTCAGAAACCCAGGGAATTCCAAATTTAAAATTTTCATACCTTTACAATTATTCTACATACTATGAAAAAATTAGTCCTCCTCACAGGCGCCGGCATGAGTGCTGAGAGCGGAATCCGTACTTTCAGGGACTCCAATGGGTTATGGGAGGAGTATGAGGTTACTGATGTAGCTACTCCGGAGGCATGGAACAGGAATATGCCATTGGTTTTGAGATTCTATAATGAGCGGCGAAGGCAACTAGAAACTGCCCTGCCCAATGATGGCCACAAAGGAATTGCTGAACTTGAAAAATATTTTGATGTCCATGTCATCACTCAGAACATTGATGATCTGCACGAGCGAGCCGGAAGCAAAAAGGTTCTCCATCTGCATGGTCAGATTACTATGGCAAGAAGTACAAAGAATCCTCAGCTGCTTTATAACATGGGCTATAAGGATATTAACATTGGTGATTTCTGCGAAAAAGGCAGCCAGCTTCGTCCGCACATAGTCTGGTTTGGCGAAGAAGTTCCAATGATGGAAGAGGCAGTAACTATAACAGAAACTGCCGACATTTTTGCCGTTGTCGGCTCGTCACTCCTTGTTTATCCTGCAGCCGGACTGATCTCATTTGCACCGGAAGGAATCCCACTTTTTCTTATCGATCCAAGCGATGTAGCAGTTCCGTCTTTCCGGAGTGTTGAAGTAATAAAAGAAAAAGCCTCAAAGGGAATTGAGATCCTTTCAAAAAGGTTATTATCAATCTGATTTTCACAAATGCATTGGAAAGTAAGGTAATGCCATGCATTACCCTCCAGAATTTTAATATTTGCTAACTTTGCATCCTGACTGTTACTAACTATATGGAATCAGAAAAACGAAAAATAGTTCTGGCTGTTACCGGTGCAAGCGGATCGCTTTATGCTCTCAGATTACTTGAGAAACTCCAGGAAACAAGAGGCCCCATTCCGGAAATTGCAGTACTCTTTTCTGATACCGCAAAACAGATCTGGATACATGAGATTGGTGAGGAATTTGTTCCAAGGTCACCTGCGAAGGAATATGATAATTCCCATTATTTTGCACCATTCGCCTCAGGTTCCTCCGATTACGACACAATGATTATATGCCCTGCATCGATGGGTTCCCTTGGGAGAATAGCCAACGGCACATCGGACGATCTTATAAGCCGTACCGCTGACGTTATGCTTAAGGAAAGGAGGAAGCTTATCATTGTCCCGAGAGAAACTCCTTATAACCTCATTCACATAAAAAATATGGAAAAGCTCACTATGGCAGGAGCCATTATTTGTCCGGCAACTCCTTCCTTTTACAGCAATCCACAAACGATTGATGATCTTGTGATGACTGTCGTTGACAGGATTGTTTCGCTTGCCGGTTTTGATACAGATACTTATCAATGGATGAAAAATGATTGACGACCGAATAACCAAATTTTTTCACAAACATCATGTTCTAACAATAGCCACAACGGTTAATGATGAGCCCTGGTGCGCAAATTGCTTCTATGTCTATATGGTAGATGAAAACGTTATAGTGTTTACAACAGATCCTTCAACCCGACATGGTCAGGAATTTGTCAAAAACTCATTTGTGGCAGGATCTGTGGTACTTGAGACTCTTATGATCGGAAAGATCCGCGGCATCCAGTTCCAGGGTGAAGTTTCGGAGCCTGACGGCGACTTTGCACAAAAAGCCAGATCAGCCTATCTCAAAAGGTTCCCGCCTGCCGCCCTGATGGATACTCATCTCTGGGTGGTACATCTCACTTATATAAAAATGACTGATAACAGACTGGGATTCGGGAAGAAGACAATCTGGAATAAAGGGGAATGATCAGTGAATCTCTTAGTTCCCCTCCCACGGAGTGGTTAGGGGTGGGTTTACGGAGACTGAGGGACTAAGGGACTGAGAGACGAAAAGACATCAGATTGCGGATTGTCCATAACCAAATATCACTATCTTTAACCACTAATTTTTAAAATATCAGCATATGTTTTCCGGGATTATTGAAGAAGCCGCTCCGGTGGTAAGGGTTGAAAAAGAAAGAGATAATGTACACATAACTATGAAATGCTCTTTCACTAATGAGCTAAAGATTGACCAAAGCATATCACATAACGGGGTTTGTCTGACAGTGGTGAAAAAAGAAAAAGACATCTATACTGTAACTGCAATAAGGGAAACCCTTGAAAAAACCAATCTCGGGTTGCTTAAAGCAGGTGATAAGGTTAATCTGGAGCGCAGCACAAAGCTTGATGGCCGACTGGACGGCCACATGGTTCAGGGACACGTAGACCAAACTGCAACCTGTACAAATATCAGGGAGGCCGGCGGAAGCTGGTATTTCACATTTGAATATGAACCCGTTCAGGAAGATTATATAACAGTGGAGAAAGGATCAGTCTCTGTGAATGGGGTAAGCCTTACTGTAGTCAATTCAAAACCTGACTCTTTTGAAGTGGCCATTATACCATTTACATATGAGATGACAAATTTCCACCAGTTTAATGTCGGAACCGTAGTTAATATTGAATTTGATATCCTTGGAAAATATATTGCTAAAATACTCAGACAGCAACTCAGATAGGGCTTTTATTCTTATCTGTGCAAAAGAATCGGAAGCCGGTCAAAACTAATCTTTTTTATTCTAATATTATATGGAAAATCATAAAACTGATCATCAGGAGCTAAACCGCCGGAAATTTTTAAAAATGGCAGCCACCCTTACTGCAATGGCTTATATGCCTGCTATCAGCTTTGGAGATGACTCAGACAAATGGGGTTATGTGCTGCCCTCAAGAACCTTAGGAAAAACAGGTCTTAAAGTCACAATGTTTGCCCTCGGAGGAGGACCTCCAAAAATAAATCTCCCGGATGAAGAAGCTATAGTAGAAGCAGCCTTAAAAGGAGGTTGCCGTTTCTTCGAAACTGCAAGGTCGTACGGAACAGAACCCGCTTATGGCAATGTTCTTGAACCTTATCGTAATGAGATCATTCTCAGCTCAAAAAGCCGCGCTATCAATGCCGAAACCCTTAACAGGGAACTTGATCTGACGCTTAAGACGTTAAAAACCAGCTATCTGGATATTTATCTGATGCACAATGTGCCAAACATGGATGTCCTGAAACAAAAATTTGATAATGGTGTTTTTGACGCTATGCTAAAGGCAAAACAGGAAGGAAAAGTCAGGCATCTGGGCTTCAGCGGTCATGCCAATCCCGTAGTTAACAATTACATGCTGGATATGAACCTTCCCGATCTCGAAGTAATGCTGATGCCGGTAAATGTAATAGACACTATACAAAACAGCTTTACCCTTAATACGCTTCCAAAAGCCTCTGAGAAAAATATCGGAGTGATGGTAATGAAGCCACTGGGCGGAGGAGCAATGCTTGGCCATGATATTATATGGGGAGAAGGCAAAGGCAACAAGAGGCCAGGGATTATCCCTGAACTTATCAGCATGAAAGAGGCACAGCATTTTGTCTACTCAATGCCAGTTGGAGCAGCATCTTTTGGCTGCACCTCCGTGGCACAGGTTGAGGAGAATATTGCCTTTGCAAAGAGCTATACCGGTATGAGTAAAGCCGAACATGCTGATCTGATAAGGAAGGTAACTGACGTAGCAAAGAATAATTTGCTCGAACACTATAAAGGGAATAATTAGAAGAAGGACTGAGAGACTGAGAAACTAAGAGACTAAAGTCACTTCCTCCCTTCGTCTCTCCGTCTCTTTGTCCTCTTCACCACCTCCATCCCCTCTTTCTTCCACCGTGTTATACCACCATCTAGTGAATAGAGCTTCCTGAAGCCCTTATCATAAAAAAATCTGGCGACCCTATTGCTTCGGAAGCCGGATGTACAGTACAGAAATAGGGCACATTCCTTATCAATTGTGTCAGCTGCAAAATCAAGGTTTCCCGAAGAAGGGATGTTGACAGCTTCCCTGATCCTTCTGCCCCTGTACTCAAAAACCTCCCTTACATCAACAAGTAAAGCCGGGTCGGTTCTCAGATACTGGAGATGAAAATCATATGGCTCAAGCAGCCTGAATTTAACTGAATCAGGAATGACCTGAGAATATACTGATATGCAGGCAATTATGTTTAGGAATATGATAAAACCGATTTTTTTCATAATATCTCCGCAATTCTGATGTAAAGAAAACAATTATTCCTGCAACCCCGAAATTTCTGATTTCATCTCCCCCGCTTGAACATAGAACAAATTATTGATCCTTGAACCTTGAACTTTTTTCCATATCTTTGTGCGATTTTTATAATCTCAACAAACAACATTAACTATCTGATACAATGGGGAAACGATTTCCTGAATATAAAGGACTTGATCTTTCGAAGGTGAATAAAGACATCCTGAAGGTGTGGGATGAAAATGATACTTTCCATAAAAGCATCCGCCAGATTGACGGCAAAGGTGAATTTGTTTTTTATGAAGGTCCTCCTTCTGCTAATGGCGTGCCCGGTATCCATCACGTAATGGCCCGCACTATTAAAGATGCAATATGTCGTTTCAAAACACAATCAGGTTATGAGGTGAAGCGAAAAGCCGGCTGGGATACCCATGGTCTTCCTGTCGAGTTGGGTGTTGAAAAAGCCCTTGGAATTACAAAAGAAGATATCGGAACGAAAATTTCAATAGAAGATTTCAATAAAGCATGTCGGACAGACGTAATGAAGTATACCGATTTGTGGGAAGATCTTACCCGCAAAATGGGATACTGGGTAAACATGGATAATCCATATGTTACGTACGACAGCCGGTACATAGAAACTCTCTGGTGGTTACTGAAAGAACTTTACACAAAAGGCTACCTCTACAAAGGCTACACAATTCAACCATTCTCTCCTGCTGCCGGTACCGGTTTGAGTTCACACGAATTAAACCTGCCGGGCTGCTACCGCGATGTAAAGGACACCACATGCATTGCTCTTTTCAAGCTGCTGAAAGACAACAAATCAGAATTTCTTTTCAAAGACATAGATACCACAAATGTTCATGTTATGGCCTGGACGACCACCCCATGGACACTTCCCTCGAACACAGCACTTGCTGTCGGAAGCGATATCATATATATAAAGGTACGCAGCTTCAACCCTTATACAGGCGATCCTGTTACGGTCATCGTTGCAAAGGAACTGCTTAATGCACTTTTCCCTGAAGCCAATTCAGGTCTTGAATTTTCAGAATATAAGCCCGGCGACAAAAAGATCCCATTCAAAGTACTCGAAGAGTTTAAAGGCAAAAAACTGGAAGGAATTAATTATGAGCAGCTTATCGACTGGGTTAAACCCGATCAGGGAGCCTTCAGAGTTATAACAGGTGATTTCGTAACAACTGAAGATGGTACCGGGATAGTTCATATCGCACCTACCTTCGGAGCTGATGACTACCGCGCAGGTAAAGAAAATGGAATTCCTCCTCTTATGGTAAGAAGAAAGGACGGAACAACAGGCCCGCTGGTTGACAGGCGCGGCTACATGGTTCCAATCGCCGATCTTGAGGAAATGTTTGTTAAAGAGCGTGTTAACATCAAAACATACACCGGCTACGAGGATCGTCCCGTTAAAAATGAATATGATCCTTCATTGCCCGAAGATGCAACTACTCTCGATGTCGATATCGCAGTAATGTTAAAGCAGGAAGGCAAAGCCTTCCGCATTGAGAAACAGACTCACAGCTATCCTCACTGCTGGCGAACAGATAAACCGGTATTATACTATCCACTTGATTCATGGTTCATACGCACCACAGCTTTCCGCGACAGGATGATCGAACTTAACAACACTATCAACTGGAATCCTCAATCGACGGGAACAGGCAGGTTTGGCAAATGGCTTGAAAATCTTGTTGACTGGAACCTTTCACGCTCCCGCTTCTGGGGAACTCCATTGCCGATATGGGCAACCGAGGACCGTAAAGAGGAAAAATGTATCGGTTCTGCTGCAGAACTGAAGGCGGAAATTGAAAAGTCAATGAAACATGGATTTATGAAAACGAATCCGTTGAAAGACTTCAATGAAGGTGATAATACACAGGAGAATTATGAAAAATTCGACCTGCACCGTCCATTCGTTGACGAAATAATTCTTGTAAGCCCTTCAGGTAAAAAAATGGTTCGCGAAACCGACCTGATTGATGTCTGGTTCGACTCTGGAGCAATGCCTTATGCTCAGGCTCACTACCCGTTTGAGAACAAGGAAAATTTTGACCGGATGTTCCCTGCAGATTATATTGCCGAGGGTGTAGACCAGACAAGAGGATGGTTCTTCACGCTTCATGCAATTGCCACGATGACTTCCGATTCAGTTGCGTTTAAAAATATTATTTCAAACGGCCTCGTTCTCGACAAGAACGGAAATAAAATGTCGAAACGCCTTGGCAATGCCGTTGATCCATTCGGGGCAATTGAAAAGTACGGTTCCGATCCTTTGCGCTGGTACATGATAACTAATGCTCAGCCATGGGACAATCTTAAATTTGATGAGGCAGGTGTTGATGAGGTCCGCCGTAAATTCTTCGGAACGCTTTACAATACCTATTCATTCTTTTCATTATATGCCAATGTTGATAATTTCAGGTATGCTGAAAAGGATATCCCTGTAAATGAACGGCCTGAGATCGACAGATGGATCATCTCACTTTTGAACACACTTATAAAAGAAGTCGGAAAAAGCTATGAAGACTATGACCTCACCCGTGCCGGACGCGCTATACAGGATTTTGTAAGCGAAAACCTGAGCAACTGGTATGTAAGACTTAACAGGAAACGATACTGGGGCGGCGAATTTGACAAAGATAAGATCTCTGCCTACCAGACACTTTTTGTCTGTCTTGAAACAGTTAGCAGACTCATGGCACCGCTTGCACCATTTTATTCCGACCTTCTGTTCCGTGACCTTAATCTTACAACAGGCCGCACAAAGGAAGTATCTGTTCACCTTGAGCTATTCCCCGAATACGATGAATCACTTATTGATAAGAATCTTGAGGAAAGGATGGAAATAGCCCAGAAGGTTTCTTCAATGATCCTTGGACTTCGTCGTAAAGTAAGTATAAAAGTAAGGCAGCCACTTGCAAAGATTATGGTTCCCGGCACTGACAAAAATTTCAAAGAGAAATTTGAAGCAGTAAAGGATCTGATTCTTGCTGAAGTAAACGTGAAGGAGGTTGAATACATTGACAACACCTCAGGCATTCTTGTTAAAAAGATTAAACCCAACTTCAAAACTCTTGGTCCGCGTTTCGGCAAGCTGATGAAAGATGTCAGCAATGTAATTAATGCTATGGATCAGAAAGCAATCGCATCATTTGAGGCGAACGGAAGCTACATGATCACCATCAACGGTGGTGAGATTGCTCTTACCCCGGGCGATGTAGAGATTATCTCCGAAGATATTCCCGGTCTTCAGGTTGCCAATGATGGCAAACTTACAGTAGCTCTGGATATTACAGTTACTGAAGAGCTTCGCAACGAAGGTATTGCCCGCGAATTTGTAAACAGGATCCAGAACATCAGGAAGGATAATGGATACGATGTTACAGACAAGATTAAAGTGGAGATTGAGTATCATGACTTCGTAAAGGATGCTATCACAAAGCATTCTGCATATATTGGTGCACAAACTCTTGCATCTTCTGTGAAAATTGTAACAGACCTTAAGGGAAATGATGTAAAAGAAATAGAGATTGATGAGGTAGTTGTGAAAATTTCAATCAGTCTGTTTATCTAAATCATCACCCCGGAGGGCGTTGAAAAGGTTTTACGTTTTGCGTTTCGCGTTTTTTGTAGTACTTGAACCAATCCATTGGCTATCTGTTATATTTCTGAAAAATAATATACTATGAACAACGCCATCTATAACTTCCGCGAACCAAAAAACGAACCGGTTTTCACATATTCATCCGAGACTCCCGAACGTAAAATGCTTGAAGATGAGCTGGATAAACAATTCAATCAGGTAATTGATATCCCCCTTATTATAGGAGGTAAGGAAATAAGAACCGGAAATACAGGAAAGGTTGTAATGCCATCCGATCATCAGCATGTTCTTGCAACATATCATATGGCTGGCGAAAAAGAGGCAGAAATGGCAGTGGCCGCCGCACTTGACGCCAAATACTGCTGGATGAACCTGTCATGGATGGAAAGAGCCTCAATAATGGCCAAGGCAGCTGAACTTCTTTCAAAAAAATACAGATATGTTATCAACGCCTCAACTATGCTGGGACAGGGTAAGAATGTTTATCAGGCGGAGATTGATGCTGTATGTGAAGTAATTGATTATCTGCGATTTAATATCTTTTTTGCATCAATGATCTACAGGGAGCAGCCAATATCTGAGAACATGTCAATCAACCGGCTCGAATATCGCCCTCTTGAGGGTTTTGTTTATACCGTAACACCTTTCAATTTTACTGCGATAGCATCAAACCTTAATACCAGTGTTGCTCTGATGGGCAATACAACTGTTTGGAAACCTGCCTCAACATCTCTCCTTTCAAGTTACTATCTGATGCAGGTATTCAAAGAAGCCGGCCTTCCCGACGGAGTAATAAACTTTGTTCCGGGCAGCGGTTCGGTGATAAGCAGTGTGGTTCTGAAACACAGGGACCTGGCAGGAATTCATTTTACAGGTTCTAACCCTACATTCAACACTCTCTGGAAACAGGTAACGGAAAATCTTACCGGTTATCGCTCATATCCAAAACTTGTTGGAGAAACAGGAGGCAAGGGATTCATTTTTGCCCACCCGACAGCGAACCCTCTCGAACTCGCAACTGCAATCGGACGGGGAGCATTTGAATTCCAGGGTCAGAAATGCTCAGCTGCATCCCGGGCTTATGTTCCGCGTTCAATCTGGGAAGAAACACAGACTAATCTGCTCCGGATAGTTGCCGGGGAACTGAAAACAGGTGATGTAAGGGATTTTTCCTGTTCATTCAATGCAGTCATCGATGAGAACTCCTTCGATAAGATAATGGGCTATATTGACAAAGTGAATTCATCGGATGATGCAAGGATCATCGCCGGCGGAAAGGGCGATAAATCAAAGGGCTACTTTGTCGAACCAACCATTATCCTTACCGATAATCCTCATTTCCTGACCATGGAAGAAGAGATCTTTGGACCGGTGATGACTATTTATGTCTATGATGATGAGAAATTTACAGAAACTCTTAAGATCTGCGATGAAACTTCTCCCTTTGCACTTACAGGTTCCATCTTCAGCAATGATAAGTACGCTACAATTGAAGCATGCCGCATCCTTCGCTACTCAGCCGGTAATTTTTATATGAATGATAAACCAACAGGAGCTATGGTTGGCCAGCAGCCATTCGGAGGGGCAAGAGGATCAGGAACAAATGATAAAGCTGGCAGCCACCTTAATCTTTTAAGATGGGTAAGCCCAAGGACGATAAAGGAAACCCTTATCCCTGCAACCGATATGAAATATCCCTATATGGAATAATTTTTAATGGCAGCGGATCGTTTAAAAGTATCCATCCATTAAAAAAACTTCCGTAAATTTGGATATGAAAATAAAGGGTCCCGAAACTAATAACGCACTGTTTATCCTCAACCCCAAAGCCGGGATATTACCT
>JBBRVC010000051.1:0-23891 GCA_038247205.1 Bacteroidales bacterium | reverse complement strand
TGAAGTTATTTTTGCTGGTTACGGTTTCAATATAAATAATGACAGTCTGAAATGGAACGACTATGAAAACATAAATCCAGCCGGCAAATGGGTTATGATCCTGCGTGGCGATCCTGAACCAGATAATACTGTAAGCTTTTTTATACCATTTAGCGGAGACCGCGACAAAGCAATGATTGCAAAGGATCTTGGAGCTGCCGGAATCCTTATGGTCTCAGGTCCGGAGTTTGACCCAGAAGATGAATTTGAACCATTAAATCCGGGTGAATTTTCAGCCGGACTGCCGGTTATCAGGATAAAAAGAGAGGTTGCAGATGCAATAATCATCAAATCCAAAACAACAGTTTTTGACCTTGAAAAAAAACTGAACAGTACAAGAAAATCTTCAAGTTTTTCCACAGGTACATCTGTTAAAGCTCAGCCTGAAATTATTATTGAGCGAAGTAATACAAGAAACGTAGCAATGATACTTCATGGGGAGGATGAACTTCTTAATGATGAATATATTATAATTGGAGGTCATTTTGATCATCTGGGCATGGGTGGACCAGGTTCTTCAAGCAGGGCTGTCGATACAATAGCAACTCATCATGGTGCTGACGATAATGCATCAGGAATTGCAATGATGCTTGAACTGGCAGAGAGATTTGCACTGACAAAGGAAAGCCATAAACGCAGCATTATCTGCGTAGCCTTTACAGGTGAAGAGATGGGATTACTTGGTTCAAAATATTTTGCAGAGAATGCTGGGATTGATCTTTCCAAAGTAAATGCCATGATAAACCTTGATATGGTAGGAAGGTATGAAGCTAAAAAACCCGTTCAGGTTTACGGCACCGGAACTGCTGAAAATTTAAGGAATTTTGTAACTTCGCTAAGTGATACCAGTGTTATCAAATTTACTTTATCAGATGAGGGATACGGTCCGTCAGACCACTCTTCATTCTACGGGAAGAATATACCTGTTCTGTTCTATACCACAGGCGCTCATCTCGATTACCATACTCCTTCCGATACATACGATAAGATAAACTATGAAGGAATGGAAATGCTTGCACCCATAATCTATAATGTGGCTGAAAACCTGGCCAATTCACCTGAAAGACTAAAATTCACAGAATCGGGACCTAAAGTAGAAACCGGCAGAGCCTTGAGGAGAAAAGGTGTCACCCTCGGTATTATGCCTGATTTTGCCGGCAATGTTAAAAATGGTCTCAGAGCTGATTTCGTTACTCCGGGAAAGCCGGGTGCAATTGGCGGAATGAAGAAAGGCGATATTATAACAGGAATTAATGGAAAGGCAGTCAATAATATTCAGGATTATATGTTCAGGATGGGTCAATTAAAGCACGGACATACAATTAGTATTGAAGTCCTTCGTGATGATAAAAAGATTGTCCTGCTTATTCAGTTATAGATAATAATAACCACAATGAAATTTTTCAAAATAATAATATTATGGTTTGTTGCCATAATTATTACAATCGGTGCTGCGCTGTATCAGAGAACAACCGGGCCTACTTACCCAAAAAAGATGGATCTTAAAGTAAATGATTCAATATATGATATTAAACTGATCCGATCCCTTGATCTGAGTGAGCGCTCACAGGTAAAACTGAAGATCAGTGATACCACTGTGAAAGCAACTCTATGGTTTAAACGATTCAAATCGGATGAGGATTACCAGATGTCACCGTTTTCTTACAGGATTTATCCTGTCAATTCACTATTAATGAACAAGTTTGGTATAACTGAAGAAGAAGGCTTTTTTGCAGATGTTCCACCTCAGCCACCTGCCGGAAAGCTGCAATATTTCATTGAACTTACTGATTCAAAAGGATCGGCATTCCTGATGAAAGAAACTCCTGTTGTCATAAGGTTTAAAGGCAGCGTTCCGTCATATGTTCTTGTTCCGCATATTCTGCTGATGTTTTTGGCCATGTTGTTTTCTACTGCTGCCGGACTGATGAGTATTTTTAAATATCCATCCTATAAAAAATATGGTCTTATTACACTTGTGCTTTTTATTGCGGGGGGGATGATCCTTGGCCCTGTAGTTCAGAAATTTGCTTTTGGCGAATTCTGGACGGGCATACCCTTCGGGTGGGATCTGACAGATAATAAGACTCTTATTGCCTTAATTTTCTGGATTTTAGCTGTATTCATGAATAGAAAAACCAATAAACCGGCCTACACAGCACTTGCAGCAATAGTCCTTCTTCTGGTATATTCTATTCCACATAGTATGTTTGGCTCAGAACTTGATTATTCCAGTGGCCAGGTTATACAGGGACTGGTATTATTAACTTTATTCAGAAATTATAGAAAAATTTCGTAATCAGATGCAGCGTTAAAGTAAAACCCACGTCTCTAGATTAGAAAATGAAAAGACAGTGGGTGCAGCAACACATATAAAAACCAGTCATTATTTAAAGATGGCAAATGTAGAAGCGGCATTCAAAAATTTACACCAGGACCTTTTGGACGGGTGTAAATCAGGCGACCAGAAAGCTCAGTTCCAGATTTACAAATTGTATTATAAAGCAATGTATAATACAAGTTTGAGAATAGTGAATTACCCCATGGAAGCCGAAGACATTATGCAGGAAGCATTCCTGTCGGCCTTTGAAAAGATTGATACATATTCCGGCACGGTAAGTTTCGGTGCATGGTTAAAGAAGATAGTCATTAACAGGTCGCTTGATTATCTTAACAAAAGAAAGGCGGTCTTTGAAGATATTGAGTCACATGTTGGAATAAAAGATGACAGTTATGATGAAACTGCCAGGAATGAAGAGGTAGATGTAAGAGTTGAAGAGGTAAAAGAAGCTATTGACAGACTGCCTGATGGTTATAGAGTTATTCTTTCTCTTTACCTGCTTGAAGGGTATGACCACGATGAGATTGCAGAAATTTTATCGATAACAAGTAGTACATCACGATCTCAGCTTTCAAGGGCAAAACAGAAACTCATAATGGAACTTAAAGGAAATGGAAAAATATTCGGCGATGAAAACTATAGATGAAATAATAAGGAATAACAAAGACTTTTTCGAAGGCCAGGAGCCTTCCGATGGTCACTTTGAAAGATTCAGCCGCAAGCTTGAGATGAAGAATGGTACCGTTACCATTAAAAGAAGTATTGTACCCTACCTGTTAAAGGCCGCAGTTGTTACACTTCTTATAACCCTCTCATCTCTATGGACATGGGAACATTTCATTAAAACCGGCAGAGACAGGATGGCGCTTGGAGAGGTATCACCACAACATAAAGAGGTAGAAAATTATTATATACACCAGGTTAACCTGATGGAAAATGAGATAGTCAATGTGAATTTAAATACCAGCCCGGAGCTCATGAAAGAGATGAAAAGCATGGATTCTGTTTATGTCCAGCTTCAGAAAGAGCTAAATGCAAATCCTAACGACGAACGCATTATAAATGCAATGATTGAACACTACCAGACAAAACTGGAAGTAATGTCCTACATAGTTAATCAGCTGAAAACAATCAGAGTTGGAAACCAAAACAGTAACAAAGATGAAAAATTCAATTTATAAACACGGACTACTTATTATTACCACCGTATGCGTCTTGTCTGCTACATTAAGAGCTCAGGAAGTAACAAAGGATTTTCATAAGCAGTATAGTGCGCCTGCAGGCACCGTTTTAGATCTCAGTAATAAATACGGAAATATTACCGTACAGACCTGGAATCAGGACCAGATAATAATAGATGTGAAAGTAACAGTCGAAATGCCTGACAGAGACAGAGCTGAAAGACTACTTAATTACATTGATGTACAGTTTGATGAGGGAAATAATACTGTGTCGGCAAGAACAATTATTGACGAAAAGTTTAATTTCTCAGGATGGGGAAGCGGATCAAGAAAATTCAGTATTGAGTACAATGTTAAAATGCCGGTTGATTCTGATCTTAAACTAACTAACCGTTATGGTAATACTGATCTTGCTGAACTTAATGGTATGGTTAATCTTGATATAAAATATGGAGATCTGTTAGCCGATAAACTGACCAGAGGAAATGTAAAGCCTCTCAGCAGAGTTGCCCTGGCCTATGGCAAAGCTAATATAGAAGAAGCCGGTTGGCTGGACCTTTACATAAGATACAGCCCGGAAATGATAATCTCCCGGAGCCAGGCATTACTTCTCGACAGTAAATATTCGAAGATACGAATTGAAGAAACCAGCTCTCTTGTGGGAGAATCAAGATACGATAACGTCAGGATAGGAAAGATAAACAATCTTGTACTTGAAAATGGCTATGATGATGTTAATATTGAGATGCTATCAAAAAAACTTGATTTCACCGGCAGCTATGGTTCGTTTTCGGTTGAGAGAGTGGCTGCAGGTTTTGAGACACTCAGTATTGATTCACGCTACACCGGTGTCAGGCTCGGAATTGAGGAGTCAGCGAGCTATGAGCTCGATGCGAAAGTTTCATACGGAGGATTAAAATTAGATGAAGATAATTTTAAGTATCAGAAACGCATAGTTGAAAACAATTCAAACGAAATGTCCGGGGTGGTCGGGAAGGAAGAAAATCCTTCTTCAAGAGTCAGAGTTCAGGCTTCCTACGGTACAGTGAGATTATTTTAAATTAAAGGATTTAGGTTTAGATTAAAGCACCAGATTGTAAAAAGTGAGATGAGAGCCGGGATGAAAAATCCGGCTTTCATTTTTTTCTACTGATTTTCGTCCTTATATATAAAAATTCCTTCTTCTCCATCAGCTGTTGAAAATCCTCTGAACATTCCTTCGGAGTTGAATGGCATTGAAATATTCCCCATTTTATCAACGCAGATCACACCTCCTGAACCTCCGGCCTTTACAAGCTTGTCATTTACAACAAGTTCTGAAGCTTCCTTCAAGGATAAGCCTTTATAATCCATCAGAGCTGATATGTCATGAGCTACTGTCCACCTGATAAAATATTCTCCATGCCCGGTTGCTGAAACAGCGCAGGTATTATTATTAGCATAAGTGCCTGCTCCTATTATGGGTGCATCCCCTATCCTGTTGTATTTTTTGTTTGTCATACCACCTGTTGAGGTTCCGGCTACAAGATTACCTTGTTTATCAAGAGCACAACAACCAACAGTTCCCATTTTTTCATTTTCAAGAGCCCTCTGAAGCTCACTTTTTCGTTTATTTGTATGAAAGTACTCAGGAGAGACGATCTCAAGACCCTGCTCTTTTGAAAACTGAGACGCACCAGCACCTGAGAGCATAACATGTTGCGAACTGGTCATCACACTTATAGCTGCGGTAATCGGGTTCTTAATATCTGTTACTCCGGTAATAGATCCTGCTGCAAGGGTTGATCCGTCCATAATCGCGGCATCAAGTTCATTTTTTCCTTCATGGTTGAAAACAGCACCTTTACCTGCGTTGAACAAGGGATTATCCTCCATAGTTCTTATGGTCATTTCAACTGCTTCAAGAGCAGATCCTCCTTCACTTAAAACCTTTTTACCAGTGGCTAGGGCATATGCCAGGGCAGCTCTGTATTCTTTATCCATTTCAGGACTCATATTTTCCCTTTTTATAACGCCGGCACCCCCATGAATGACAATTGCCCAGTCCTGTTTTTTTACCATCGCATCAGTTTGTTTAACTTTTGATATTGTTTCATTTTTGCACGAAGAAAGAAATACAATCAATAAAATTGAAGGGATAATGAGATAGAGCTTTGATTTCATCTGATATAGATTAATTGATTTTTGTTTAAAAGTCCATTTCAACCACAGTAATCCCTGAGCCGCCAAACTCTACATGTTCATCACGGAAAGTCTTGACAACATTTAGTGATGACAAGTACTGTCTTACGAGTTCTCTCAGAATGCCAGTACCTTTTCCATGCAGTATCCTGAGGTTACGATGCTGAACAATCAGGGCATCATCGATAAAGTCACGAACACGATTCAAGGCTTCTTCTCCCCTAACGCCCCGAATGTCTATTTCCGGTTTGAAATTGCTTTTTCTTGAAATAATTTCCGGATCAGCAGCAGGAATCGAATGTGATGACCTCAGACTCTTTTTCAACTCAGCCCTGCTTATTTTTTCAACCTTATCAATTGATACAGAGATTCTTATACTACCTGTTTCAACCTGTACTCTTTTTCCCTTAATATCCACTATTTCACCTGCTGCCATTGAATCGATCATTCTTACTGCATCTCCGGGTTTAAGTGGTCCGTCCGGTGATGGTTTCGGCAGTGGTTTTTCTGTCACTACCTTTTCGTTTCCAATTTTTTTTGCTTTTGCATGCAGCTTTAAAATCTTCTCCTCAATGCCGGTAACATTAGGTTCCGGTTCTTCCGAAATATTTTCCCGGAACTCCTGCAGCTGCTGGCGGATATCCCTGGTCTTTTCCTTATCTGCCTGAGATTCTTTTATCTGCCTGATAGTTAGCTCGATTATACGGTTTGATTCTTTGAGCAGGTTCTCGGCGTCGCCTTTAGCTTTAGCAATGATCTCTTTTTTTAGTGTCTTCGTTCCTGATATTTCCTTTTCAAACTCTTCAACAAGTTCACGGAGTTTCTTTTCTTCCATCCTGATATTCTGCCTCTTCGTCTCCCAGTATCTTTTATCGCGGGCAATATCTTTCAGGTGTTTATCATAATTAATGTTTTTAACCCCGGCCTTTTCTGCAGCTTCGGAAAGAATATCTTCAGGGAGTCCTATCTTTCGGGCTATTTCGAATGCAAATGAACTCCCTGGCTTACCTATTGTTAACTGAAACAAAGGCTGCATAAGGTGATTGTCAAATGTCATCCCACCATTTATGATCCCATCGGTAAGAGAAGCAAAATATTTCAGATTTGTATAATGAGTTGTTATAACTCCGAATACATGCTTCCGGTTCAACTCTCCCAGTATCGCCTCTGCTATTGACCCACCCAGCATCGGTTCTGTTCCTGTTCCGAATTCATCAATCAGGATTAATGATTTTTCATTCCCGTACCTGATGAAGTTTTTCATATTTATAAGATGGGAACTGTATGTACTTAGATCATTATCAATGCTTTGTTCATCTCCAATATCAATAAGAATATTTTTGAAAATACCAGCTTCTGATCCTTCCCCAACGGGTATTGTTATTCCGCATTGCATCATATATTGCAATAGTCCGACAGTTTTCAAACATACTGATTTCCCACCGGCATTAGGCCCCGAGATAAGAAGTATCCTGTCCTTGTCATCGAGAACTATATCCAGCGGAACAACTTTTCTGCCTGATTTAGAAAATGCTATATAAAGAAGTGGATGAATTGCTGATTTCCATGAAAGAGATGGTTTATCGACAATAACAGGCTTAATAGCATTCAGTTGATTACCAAGTTGTGATTTTGCCCTTATGAAATCAATCTCGCCCAAAAATGCATTCGATTCTAGAAGATCTCCAATATATGGCCTGATATTATCGGCAAAGGAAGTTAGTATTCTCACAATTTCCCGTCTCTCCTCATACTCGAGTTCAACTATGTCATTATTAATTTCAACTATCTCTTCAGGTTCGATATAAACAGTTTTTCCTGAGGCCGACTGATCGTGAATAAGTCCTCTTATTTTCCGTTTATCGTAAACATTGACGGGTATTACTCCCCTCCCGTTCCTGATTGAAGCAGAAGTATCTGAGTCGACCAATCCATCGGACTGAGCCTGTCGGAGAATTGCATTAAGGCGTTTTGTAACAAGAATGCTTTTACCGGCCAACTCTGACCTGATCTCTTTGAGTCGCGATGAAGCATTATCTTTAATAACGCCATGTCTGTCTATAATTTTATCGATTGAATCAAGGACATAGGGAAATGTTCTTACTGAGGAACAAAGCGATTTCAAAACAGGATATTTTGATTCATCCCTGTTTTTAAAAAAATTCAGGATCTCTTTCACAGTTTCAAGCGAACGCTTCAGATCAAAAACTTCCGCAACCTCAGGAAAAGTTCCTTCGATCCTTATTTTTCCAAGACAATCAGAAATTTTATAATAATGCTCTGAGGGGAAATAATCTTCAAATAGAAGGAGCAGCTGAAATTCATAAGTAGCTGCAAGTTTTAGTTTTAAACTATTATAATCATCAATGAATTCAATTGCTTCAGTCTTCTCCAATCCCATCGGACTAAGGCATTTTTCAGCAAGCATATTCCTGATCCTGTCGAAACCTATTTTATTTTCAAAGTTTTCGGGGTAAATCATTAAGAAGTAAAAAGTTAAAAGAATAAAAATTTACGGTTAAAAGTAAACATAAATGCAAAGATAAAATATTAATAACGAAGTGAACCGGAGATTTTTCATGTTGTAGATTTAGCCTGGTGATTTTCTTTCCCGGTTAATTTTTGTTAATTTTTGTGCCAGATATGATAAGATTGCATTCTTTTTATACTTTTAAATGTGAAACAAAATCTAAAAAGTTAGAAATGAAGAAAATTTTTATAAGTATTTCGTTACTGTTGCTCCTGCCGTTATTTCTTATGTCTCAGATCGAGAATGTAGATCTGCAAATGGTTTACAAAATAAAACAGGAAGGCCAGCAAAACAGTCAGATTCAGGATCTTGCATTCTGGCTAACCGATTATATAGGACCACGACTAACCGGATCAACCGGTAACAACAGAGGAAATGAGTGGGCTAAAAAGAAGATGGAAGAACTTGGATTTCAAAATGTCAGGATTGAAGCGGCACGTGAATTCAGCCGGGGCGGATGGGATAATTTAAAGACTTATGCTGCACTTACCTCACCATATTATGCAAATTTTGCCTGTAATCCTGTTGCCTGGACCGGAAGCACAAAAGGTTCTGTAAAGGGTGAAGTTGTTCTTCTTGACATAAAATCGGAGAGCGATCTGGTGAAATATAAAGGTAAGGTTACCGGAAAGATTGTTCTTGTACCATCTACAGCAACATATGAGGTAAACTATCAGCCTCTGGCAACAAGGCTTACCGATGTCCAGCTTAAAGATCTTGCGCTTCAGTCAACTTCACAGGGAAGGAGAACGTCTGATTATACCGGAATGGCTGCTCAGAGAGAATTGCAGTCAAAAATTTCTTCATTCCTTGTCAGTGAAGGGGCAGGCGTGATTCTTAATGGTTCAGGAACTTTCAATGTACCCAGATCAAACGGTGCTAACTACAAATCAGGAGATAAGGAACCGATAGCTGAACTCAACATCCCTATTGAAGAGCATGGAAGAATTGAAAGATTAATAAGACATAATGTACCAGTGGAAATGGAAGTTGAAATCCAGAACAAGTTTTTTTCCAGTCCTCAGGTTTACAATGTTATTGGTGAAATTACGGGTACTGACAAAGTATTAAAAAATGAAGTTGTTCTGATAGGTGCACATATAGATTCATGGCATGGAGGAACGGGTGCTGCCGATAATGCATCAGGTTGTATAGTAATGATGGAAGCTCTGCGGATCCTTAAAAACCTTGACATTGCTCCTAAAAGAACTATAAGAATAGCATTATGGGGTGGTGAAGAGCAGGGTCTTCACGGATCGCGTGGTTATGTTGAGAAATATCTGGCTGATGAAGTTTCAAAAGAACATAAACCAGACTACGAAAAATTTGCAGGTTATTTTAATATGGATAACGGTACAGGACGTTACAGAGGTATTTATGCTCAGCAGAATGAGATGGTTAGGCCGGTTTTTGAGCAGTGGCTAAAACCGTTGGCTGATCTTGGATGCACTATTGTAACTCTAAGGAACACAAGTGGTACAGATCATCTTTCATTTGACGCAATTGGCCTGCCCGGATTTCAGTTCATCCAGGATGCCATAGAGTATGGTCGTGGATATCATACAGTTATGGATACCTATGAGAGACTTGTGATGGAAGATCTTCGTGTAAATGCAATAATAACTGCCTCATTTGTATATAACGCTGCAATGAGAGATGTTAAACTCCCGGGCAAACCGATGATAAAAATTACCCATGTTGCCGGGCAACAGAGATAAAATATTGAGATAATAATTCGAGAGGCTGTCCCAAAACAAAGGGCAGCCTTTTTTTAACTCACTTTCTCACTACTAACCATCTTCCGGTGACTTTGACAGGCTCAGTCACCTGTCTTCCGGTCGCCGCTTCAATCAACTCCAATCAAATCCTGCAATTCCTTCAAATGTGACTCATATACTCCCCTTGGATCGGTATTATACTTTTTACATAGCGAAGCTGCATATCCGACTGCCACTCCCATCTGGCCTGTGGTGTTCATGACTCTCGGACCTCCAAGGCCTGCATGGGTGGCGCTGAAGCATCTGCCTGCCATAAAGAGGTTGCGGATATTCCTTGAATAGAGTGATCTGTATGGTATGTAGTAATGATCCACTTTATAGAACAGCGCTTCCGAAAGGAAATCAGGTTTTGTCGGATCTTTCAGGTTCTGCTGGTAATGCACATCAACATCCCTCTTTTCCATAACAACGGCATCAGGAAACTTAACCATTGTTTTCTCATCTTTGAATGTGTAAATGTAATCGCCTATCAGTCTGCGTGATTCTCTCTTCCCAAGCAGGTAAGATGTCCATTCAAGGGCAAGATTTGCATTTTCAGGCTTCTTTTTGGCATTAAAGAAAGAGCCGTAAATCGCCTTCAGCATATGGTCACGTATCTCCTCTCCATCTGTGATCTGATTCATGCTGTTATTCGAATACTCCCATTTCCATGTTCCCTCAGTTGCTGAATAATCATTTGCTACATCCATTGCCCATGGGACTTCAGGAAATACAACCGAAACTCCCTTGTCAACTGTCCTCCACAATACTGAGGAACCCATTACTTTATTATCTGCTTTAGCCGGACTCCATAACTCCTTATGAAGGTCCCAGTTTTCATTGTATTTTGATGAGTCTTCCCTGCCATAGGTATAATCAGCGCCTGTCCAGTAGCCTATCCAGCCGTCGCCCGTGCAGTCAATAAAAAGCGGGGCCTCGAATCGTATCTCTTCTCCTGTTGAGGTATGTCTGGCATCAACCGATTTTATAAGGTTTCCTGAACTTTTTGCGTTAAATGCTCTCATATTAAGGAAGATCGAGATATCCTTGTAACGGTACATGTTATCCATTCTCTTTTTGTCGTCAGCAACTGCATCAGGTGAGCCATTTGGCCACCATACTGTGTTCAGCATGCTGATTATCCTTTCTGATTTCCATGTTATTCCTTCCGTATGAACGCGGATCTCGCTGCTGGCATTTCCGCCAAGAACCGGACGGTCCTGTATCAGAGCAACTTTTAATCCCTGCTCAGCAGCTGCGATTGATGCAGCACATCCTGCAATTCCACCACCAACAACAACCAGATCGAATGATTTCCTGACACCGGGCACATCACTTTCTCCTGAGATCTTTCGCCTAAATGAAGTCAGCAATTTATAATCATCAGGAGGAGGGACTTTGATGGTGCTGAAATATACAGCATCGCATCTTCCTTCGAAGCCAGTCAGATCCTTAAGTACTACTTTTACAGAATCGGAACTTAACGAGGTGCTGCCCGCAAGCTGCCATCCCCAGCCTTCCCGTGTTCCAAGCTCCGAATCGAGACTTTTTCCGTTTATCTCCAGGGTAAACTTCCCGGGTGCATCCCACATCCCGGGAGCCCAGTTCCTCGTCCTTACCCATATAAAATAATCTCCGGCCGCAGGCACCATAACCATGGTTTCAGCATCTGCCACCGGAACGCCAAGTCCGTGTGCAAGAAGATAAGGTGACCCCATCTGCTCGACAAACTGCGGATCAACTACCCAGCCACCTTTGTTTCTGAAGCTCTCGGCCTCTACCAGCAATTCATTGTTGTTCTTTGTGCATGAAGACAAGCAAAGTGTCAGCAATAGCAACGGAAGAAATGTTCTGTTCATAGTTTGTATTATTGTTTAATTCCTGCAAGGTCAAGAATGAAGGCGTACTGTAACGCTGTTATTCTGTATCTTTCAAATCGTCCTGATGCACCGCCGTGACCGGCATCCATATTACAGTCCATAACGAGAATATTATCATCTGTTTTCATTTCCCGAAGCTTTGCAACCCACTTTGCCGGCTCCCAGTACTGAACCTGTGAATCCCACAGTCCTGTGGTTACTAACATATTTGGATATTTCTGTTTTTTAACCTGATCATATGGTGAATATGAAAACATATAATCATAATACTCCTTCTTCCTTGGGTCACCCCACTCATCCCATTCAAAAGTAGTAAGCGGTATGGAGGCATCTAGCATTGTTGTAACAACATCTACAAATGGAACAGCAGCAATAACACCCCTATAAAGTTCAGGTTTCATATTTACTATGGCCCCTATCAACAAGCCTCCTGCGCTCCCTCCATTTGCGTAGAGATTTCCGGAGTTCGTATATTTCTCATCTATAAGATATTGGGCGCAATCATTGAAGTCGGTGAAGGTGTTGATCTTCTTTAATAGTTTCCCATCTTCATACCAGAATCTGCCCATCTCGCTACCCCCTCTGATATGTGCAATAGCATACACGAATCCTCGGTCGAGAAGACTTAGAATATTCGACCGAAAACCCGGATCAGTCGAACTTCCGTATGAACCGTAAGCGTAAAGCAACAATGGCGCTTTCCCATTCTTAACAAATCCATTTTTGTATACTATAGAAACCGGGATTAATGTTCCGTTACCGGCTTTTGCCCACAATCTTTCCGATTTGTAATTATTCTTATCAAAACCACCCAGTATCTCCTCTTGCTTAAGTAATTTCTTTTCTTTTGTTACCATATTATAATCGATAACCGAATTTGGCGTGGTAAGTGATGAAAACCCATATCTCAATACATCAGTTGACGAAGAAGGATTCATGTTGAAAGATGCTGTGTATGTTTCTTCCCCGAAATTTACATAATGTTCACTTTTATCAGTTAAATTAATTACCCTCAGATTATTAAGACCTTTGATTCTTTCATCGACAACTAAAAAGTTGTCAAATAATTCAAAGGATTCCAATAATACATCTGACCTGTGCGGTATAACATCAGTCCAGTTCTCCCTGGCAATCTTTTTCTCAGGGGTTTTCATCAACTTGAAATTAGTAGCGCTATCGGTATTTGTCATTATGTAAAATGCATCACCCAGATGATCAATTGTGTATTCATGATTAACTGACCGTGGTTGAAATATGACAAAATCACCATCAGGTTTGGAGGCATCAAGAATTCGCATTTCAGTTGACAAGGTCTGGCTTGAACCCAGTATAATATATTTACGGCTTTTGCTTTCTGAAAGATAAACACTGAATGTCTCATCTGCTTCATAATAAACTTCTTTATCTGAAGTAACAGAAGTTCCGGACCTATGACGGTAAATCCTTTCAGATCTGAGTGTTGACAGATTTTTCCTGACATAAAAAATGGTTTTGTTATCAGCAGCCCAGACAACCTGACCAGTGGTATTCTCAATAACTTCCGGCAACAATTTTCCCGTTGTCAGATCAAGAAAATTTATTGAATACTGACGACGACTTAAAAAGTCAACTCCATAAGAAAGCACTTTATTATCGTGGCTTACCGCAAGACCCACCACCGAACAGTAAGTTTTACCCTGTGCAGTTTTATTCACATCCAGCAATAATTCCTCTTTTGCCTCAAGGGATCCCATTTTCCTGTAATATACCGGATATTCATCACCGGGAGAAAACCTGCTGTAATAATAATATCCATTATCAAAATACGGCAGTGTTTCATCATCTTTTTTGATCCTTCCAACAATTTCATCATAAATAGTTTTCTGGAGATCAGATGTATTACCTAGAATTGCTTTTGAATAATCATTTTCACTCTTCAGATAATCAAGGACTTTCACAGTCTGTTCATCAGGAATTTCAGCGTTTTTTTGCTCATCACTTAACCGCATCCAGAAGTAGTTGTCGATACGATTATCAAAAAGTTCATGAGGAATTTTTTCAGCAACAGGAGCTTTGAGTGAAGGTCCATTGCTGCAGGAATAAAACAATACTAAAAGTAGTATTGTCATTGAAAAATAAGATCTTTTCATTGTTATGGGTTAAGAGGTTTTACAAAATTTTACAAACAGAAGAGACACATTATAACAACAGACAGAGACGCAATATCTTGCGTCTCTGTCTGTTTTCATTTTTTTGTTTCGATATCCTTCATTGATAACTGTATACGTTTTCTTTCAATATCAACTGATATAATTTTTACCATAACGTGTTGATGCAATTTTACAACTGTGGAAGGATCCTGCACATAATTTTTACTCAGATTTGATACGTGCACAAGGCCATCCTGTTTTACGCCGATATCTACAAAAGCGCCAAATTTTGTAATATTTGTTACAATACCCGGCACAACAAGTCCGGGCGTAAGATCCTGAAGCGAGTGAATATCAGCAAATCTGAATTCCTTAATTTTTGATCTGGGATCGCGGCCGGGTTTTGCAAGCTCCTCCATAATGTCCCTGAGAGTTGGGAGTCCGGTAACCGGCGTGACATATTTTTCAAGGACGATCTCTTTTCGCTTTTTTTCGTCAGTAATCAGTTCTTTTATTCCAGAGCCCAGATCTTTTGCCATTTTTTCAACGACAGAGTAGCTTTCAGGATGAACTGCACTTGAGTCGAGAGGATTTTCGGCATCGCGAATACGAAGAAACCCAGCGCTTTGTTCAAAGGCCTTCGCCCCCATTCTTTTAACTTTCAGAAGCTCCTGTCTTGCTTTAAAGGGGCCATTTTCCTTTCTGTAATCTACTATATTCTGAGCCAGTTGCGGGCCCAGGCCTGAAACATAAGTAAGAAGATGACTACTTGATGTATTAACCTCTACTCCTACTGCATTTACACAACTTCTGACTACATCATCCAGTGAATTCTGAAGTTTCTGCTGGTCAACGTCGTGCTGGTACTGCCCTACCCCTATCGATTTCGGATCTATTTTCACCAGCTCAGCAAGCGGATCCATCAGACGACGGCCAATAGAAACAGACCCGCGTACAGTTACATCATAATCAGGAAACTCGTCACGCGCTATTTTGGAAGCTGAATAAATTGAAGCGCCTGCTTCACTTACCACAAAAACCTGGATATCATTTTCGAACTTAATCCATTTCATAAAGTCTTCCGTCTCACGGCTTGCAGTTCCATTTCCTATGGCAATTGCCTCTATCTTATAGGCATTTACCAGTGATAGAATTTTTTTTATCGATAAGGCAGTCTGGTTCTGTGGAGCATGTGGATAAATCGTTTCGTTATGCACGAGATTACCCTGCCTGTCCAAACATACAAGCTTGCATCCAGTACGGAAACCAGGGTCTATGGCAAGAACATTTTTCTGACCGAGTGGCGGAGCAAGAAGTAACTGGCGCAGATTATCAGCAAAAACATTAATAGCCTCAATATCAGCTTTTTCCTTCGTAATATTTCTAAACTCAGTTTCCATCGAAGATGCTAATAGTCTTTTCCAGCTGTCTTTCACAGCTCCTTCCACAATCTCAGAAGAACTGTTCCTTCCCTTTATAAAAATAGAATTTAAGGTATCGATAGCTTTATCTTGCTGAGGCTCTATTGAGAGTCGCAGAAAGCCCTCATCCTCTCCTCTTCTCATTGCAAGAAGCCTGTGGGAAGGACATTTTTTTAGTGGCTCGGACCAATCAAAATAATCACTGAATTTTATTCCTTCAGATTCCTTTCCTTTTACAACTTTAGAATATATAACAGCCTCTTTATCAAAAATATATCGCATCTTTTTTCTGGCTGTTTCATCTTCATTAATCCATTCTGCAATAATATCTGAGGCTCCTGCAATAGCATCTTCTTGTGATGTAACTTCATCATTTAAAAACTCTTCTGCTTTATGCCATGGATCGGCTTCCCTCTGATTCATGATAATTACAGCCAATGGTTCAAGTCCTTTTTCACGGGCAATTGTTGCCCTTGTCCGGCGTCTTGGCTTGTAGGGAAGATAGATATCCTCCAGATCAGTCATTGTGATTGCTGCTTCAATCTTCTGAAGGAGCTCAGGTGTCATTTTTTCCTGTTCGACAATAGATTTGATGACAGCTTCACGGCGTGAATCAAGATCTTTAAGCCTGTCATATTCATCTTTAATATTCATCAGCTGAACCTCATCAAGACTTCCCGTCATCTCTTTTCTGTAACGGCTAATAAACGGGATGGTAGCCCCTCCGTCCATCAACCTGATGGTATTCTCAACCTGCCAGTCGTGCAGACCAAGTTTTTTGGCAACAAGTAAAATATTTTTATTTGTGTTCATAATTCAACTAATCAACATATATAACCAATCCTTTAAGATACTCACTCTCGGGGTGATATATATTTACGGGATGATCAGGGGGCTGGCTCAATTGATGAAGAATTCTTACACTACGTCCGGTATTTGCAGCAGCCGCAAAAACAGATTTCCGGAAATTTTCTCGGGTAACTACCTGTGAACAGGAAAAAGTAAAGATGATGCCACCTGGCTTGATCTGCTCAATTGCCTTCATATTCAACCTCTTATAACCCTGCAGCGCATTATCTAGAGCGTTATTATGCTTCGCAAAAGCAGGTGGGTCAAGGATTATTACATCATACTTGTTTTTGATGTCATTCAGATAACTGAAGGCATCTATTGCAAATGAAGTATGCCGTTTATCTTCCCCGTAGTTTAAGTTAATATTCTCCTCTGCAAGCCTTATTGCAGGAGCAGAGCTGTCAACCGTATGTACCAGACCGGCATTTTTCATAGCATATACCGAAAACCCACCGGTATAGCCAAACATGTTCAACACATTTTTCCCACTTGTATATTTTTCAAGCAAATTCCTGCTATCCCGCTGGTCAATAAAAAAACCTGTTTTCTGACCGGTTGTCCAGTCGATTTTAAATTTATATCCATTTTCGGTTACAATCACCGGTCCGGCATCACCATATAGATACTCATTAATTCCAGTTATACCGGCCATATGAGGAAGGGTGCCTTCACTTTTATCAAACACAGCAACAATCTTTTCCTTCAAAAGATCGGTTAGTATGGAAGTAATTTCTTTGCGGATTTTGTAGAATCCTATTGTATGAGTTTGCATCACCGCAACTCCATTATAATAATCGACGATAAGTCCCGGCAAACCATCGCCCTCACCATGTATCAGTCTGAAAACATTTATTGCCTGATTATCGAAAATACCTATTGCCTTTCTATAATCAATGGCCATTTTGATCTTTTCCCTGAAAAAATTCATATCGGGGATGACTTGTTCAAAAGATAGTATCCTTACCGAAATTGAACTTGGTGCATAATGCCCCACAGCAAGGAATGAATCATAGTTGTCGTAAACATCAACCAGATCTCCTTCAGCAGGTTTTCCGCTCATTTGCTTGATAGCTCCGGAAAATATCCATGGATGATACCTTCTTATTGATTGTTCCTTACCTGATTTCAGGGTTATTTTTATTCGCTCCACAAATATTTATTATTACTTCTATTTCAACGACTTATGCTATTATAAGTGATTCAAATTGCAAATTGTAAAATGCAAATTGCAAATTTATTCATATATGTGATTTTGCGGTAATTACTGATTTTGCAATTATGTTTGCTAATTCCTTTGACTCACTTAAAAGCAATTTTGAAATTTCAACTTCAGCTGTTATTAATTTTGAAGCAAGTATGACCTTAATCCAAAAATGTGATTCCCTAAGTTCTTTCAAAATAATTTGCATTTTGTGAATAAAATCAGCTCTGCTTTCTGCTGCCCTTGCTTCTTCGTAATTTGCACCTGCTGATGTACAAGCCCGGAAAAGTTGACCATAAATATGCCGGCCAGAATAGGTACTGCAAAGTTGTCTTTCAATCTTTATTACGCTAACAACAAATTTCATTAACCTATCAGACAAATCATCAGAAAAACTACCCATGTTCAATTCTTATTAGATCTAATCTTAAGTTTTGCATTTTGCAATTTGCAATTTGCAATATGATTTTTATTTAATCTTCAGTTTTGCATTTTTCATTTTGCAATTTGCAATTTGATTTTTGATTTTTATTCTTTTCCGTTCGAAAGTTTGCTATAAATCTCATAACACACCCAGGCGTCGGTGGCAGCATAAATTTTCTGTGCATCAGATAATTCCACTGCTTCCCAGTCTGTAACCTGTTGCCGCTTTGAAATCCTGCAACCGAGAACTATTGCGGCCAATTTCTTTAAACCCGAGCTCTGTATTCCAAACGCCCTGACATAACTTTGAAGGTCGATGAAGCCGCCAGGTGCAAATTTCTTTACATTGGAAAGGAATTTTATGTCGTCATGGATAGCCACTCCTACCTTTGTAATATGCGGATTGGCCAGCAGATCTGACAATTCCTGGGGGATCCCTGTTTTATTGATCCGAATCAGACAAGCAAGTTCGCTGTTTGACAATTGGATCAGAGAAACTATATTTTTTCGACCCTTCTTGAAAGAAGGCTTAGTCTCAGTATCAAAACCGAGTATTTTGGATTTCCTGAGACGGGGAAATACTTCCCTGAATTTTTCAAGATCATCTATAACGATTATCTCACCCTTAAACCAGGACAATTCGTATTCTGTTATTTCTTCAATTGTGATGTTTTCGAGGTATTTGAAGTTATTCATCTCCTCTGAACTCCTTTTGTCTTCTGGAGATAAACCAGTCTGAAGTATTTCGCCTTTCATTATCATCATTATCGTTCTCTTTCCTTTGAATCTCTTCCCCTGAATAAATAAATTTATGTATTGCTCTAAGTGAATTGACAAGTTTCTGGCCCCAGTAGTTTTCATAATTCATCCTGCATTCCCACACAGCATCATTCATAACTTCAAGAGTACCGGTCTGGTAAAGCAGGAGAAAGTTCTTTAAATCCTGGTACATGTCTGCCATGTTCTCAGCCAGACTGCAAAGCACAGGTACGTCCAATTCAACACTTTTATCATCTGACACATCAAGAAAATCATTTGCTGTTCCTAATTTTTCCCTTAGATTGTCATGAACCTTAAACCAGTCTGATTCCGTTATAAATTTCTCATTTTCGTCTTCGAAGAAGGATTCCAATGCTGGAAGAAGCGAAGCTTTAAGATATAAGAGAGGCAATAACCGCTGCATAATTCTTAGCATTTCATCTCCTTTTATCTCAGAGGCATGCTCTGCATACTTGCAATACTCATTTGCAACTGCCACAAATTCAACTACATTCCTTGAATATACCGGTTCTGTACTATTATCCATTGGAGAATCATTTCTGGACTGTAAAATTATACAATTTTCAATGTTAAAGGATGTAATGCCCTCTTTTGTACGAAAAACATAGGTTAATTATTTTCAAAAACTTTTTTAAAATGGTTAATATTCTTGAAGTAGATTTTTTAAAATATATCTTTGCTCAATCTAATAAAGAAAGTAAATTGAAATTAGTTTCTGATGATACTATACTCGTAGAAAAACTGTGCAAGGGTGATGTTGAAGCCTTCGACTTATTATATGAGAAGTATTCAGGGAAACTTTATGCATTTGGTCTGAAATATCTTCGATCGGTGGATGAGGCCGAGGAACTTGTACAGTCGGTATTTCTTAAATTGTGGGAAAATTACAGAATACTTAAAACTGAAACTTCATTCAAATCATATATATTTACTATAGCATACAACGAGATATGCAATCTATTCCGGAAAAGAAATTATCAACAAAAGTTTATAATAGAAGCGTTGTATGAAAATGCTTCCTCTTCCTCAGAAACAGAGGAAAGTATTGATTACCAGTCCGATTTGGACAGAGTTTCTAAAATTGTTGAAAAACTTACTGAAAGACAAAGAACAATATTCATGAAAAGCAGATATGAGGGTAAAACAACTAAGGAGATTGCGAATGAATTAAATCTTTCTCCGGGAACAGTTGATAACTATATATCCTCGACACTTAAACTAATACGTTCAAGGTTACAAAGTGACGAACTCGCAAAATAGAGTCATTTTAGAGTCAATCATCATAAATTAAACAGATTTCAATATGAGATTCATTATTCTCACGGGTATTAGATTATATACCAGGTTTTTTGTTCATAAAATAGGATTGTTTTAAGAATGAGAAAAGGGTGAGGGTTAGTTAGTATGCTGACAGGCACATGTAGCATTAAAAATTATTTACTTCTTCAATGCCTGTCAGTTTTTATTTTAATATTCTATAAATCAATCATATAAATACTTGTATCTAAAGATATTTATATTCCATCCAAAAAAAATTCATTTTTTATATGAGATTTATCCTTCTCATGGGTATAATCTACTAGCGGTAAAATCCAATTAAGTAAATTTGACCAGACAATATGCCTGAACAACAAGAGGAATTAGAAAAGATAGAGCGATATATTAATGGCTTATCGGATAAAAGTGAGAGGAATTATATTGAATCATTATTTTCAAATGGAGAAAATAACGGCTATTTAAAACATATCCTTCATAAGGACTGGGACAGCATGGTCAGAAACGATTCAGACTCAAATATTGACCTCAGCCACCTTCTTGACAAAGTTCATCATATTATAAGAAAGAATGAAACCCTGAGAAAGAATAAGCCTTTACGCAGGTTTATTAATATATATATGAAAGCTGCAGCGGTATTATTGCTTCCACTTTTGATTGCCGGTGGTTTGGCTTTCAACTATTTGGGTAAAAATGGTAATCCTGTAGCTGAAAATGAAGTATCCTCGACCATATTTGCACCTATGGGCTCCAGGGTCTCCTTCAATCTGCCTGATGGAACAACAGGAATGCTGAACAGTGGTTCCAGCCTTACATATTCACTCCCATTTGCTAAAAACCGTCAGATATCACTTGAAGGTGAAGCATGGTTCCAGGTATTCAGTGATAAAGAAAATCCATTTGAGATCAATACAGGTAATTCAGTTGTAAAAGTATTGGGTACAAGTTTTAATTTAAGTGCCTATCAATCAGAAAAATATGTGGAAGTTGTATTACAAGAAGGGGAAGTTGAGTTTATTAATAAAGAAAGTAACGAAAAGGTTACTATGAATCCCTCAGAAAGACTAATATTACAGGACGGGAAAATCAATAAATCCATAACTGATCCTACAAAGTATAATGCCTGGATTCAAGGAAAGCTGGTTTTCAGAGGCGATCCTATGGCAGAAGTAGCAAGACGTATAGAAAGATGGTACAATGTTGATGTTGTACTTGCTGATAAAGAACTTGAAAACTACTCATTCAGGGCAACTTTTGAAGATGATAAACTTATAAATGTCCTTCAACTGCTGTCACTGACATCGCCCATCAGATATCAGATGAGCACCCCAAAACTTTTGCCTGATGGGACATACGAAAAAGTCAAAATTACGTTCTATATGAAAGATTGACAGTACTAACCCAAAAACCTACCCGCTTATGAGAAACAATCACTCTCCCTAAGTTTTCTATAAAAAAAGGAATCGCGTCAACGATCCCTTAAAAACATCCTTTCGGTATTTTTTAAACTTAAACATTACAAATTTATGAAAAAAAACAAACCTTTTGGGGAATTGTTTTATCGTTCTCTGAAAAAAACACTCCTAATTATGCGTATTGCTATTATTCTCTTTGCCCTTGGAGTTCTGCAAGTCAATGCTAATAACGCGTATTCGCAGAAAACCAGGCTTTCTATCAATTTTTCTGATGCTTCACTTATAAGTGTTATCGATAAAATTGAAGAAGAAAGCGAATTTTTCTTCATGTACAACGAGAAGCTTCTCGATACAGAAAGGAAAGTAACTATAAATGCAAAGGATCAATTTATTGATTCAATACTTGATAATTTATTTACAGGTACTGACACAAAATTCACAATAATTGATCGCCAGATCATACTTGCACCTGACTTTTTAAGCAAGGGATCATCTGAAATGCAGCAGAAACAAGTTACAGGGACCATTACTTCAAGTAACGGAGACCCTATGGCAGGGGTTACAATTCTTGTTAAGGGAACAACTGTTGGCACAATAACAGGGTTAGACGGAAAATACTCTCTTAATGTACCGGACCCGGCCAATAATACATTGGTTTTTTCTTTTGTTGGCTTTACATCAAAAGAAGTAGCGGTTGCCGGCAAATCAGTTATGGATGTTGCACTTGACGAAGAATTAACCGGACTTGATGAAGTTGTTGTAATTGGTTATGGTACCGCCAGAAGAAGTGATCTTGTAGGCGCTACCTCTTCTATATCTACAAAAGATGTGATCAATCAGCCTGCTGCAAGGGTTGACCAGGTACTTCAGGGTAGGTCACCCGGTATTGCAATTCAGAACACTTCGTCAGATCCGAACGGTGTGGTTACTATCCGTATCAGAGGAAGTAACTCTCTTACAGGCTCAAACGACCCTCTGGTTGTTGTAGATGGTTTTATCGGAGGCGATCTTTCAACCCTGAACCCTAACGATATTGCAAGCATTGAAATTTTAAAAGATGCATCTTCAACTGCTATCTATGGTTCACGCGGGGCAAATGGCGTCATCATGGTTACAACTAAAAGGGGTGCTGATAAAACAGTTGTTGAATATAACGGATTTACCAACTTCCAGCAGATAAGCAAAAAAATGGATCTGCTGAATGCTGCCGAGTATGCTGAGACTGTAAATGCCAACAGAACTGATCTTGGCAAGGTTTTACCATTCACAGATGCCCAGATAGCTGATTTCAGCGCTAATGGCGGAACTGATTGGCAGGATGTTGTATTCAGAAATGCAATTCAGCAGAGCCACCAGTTAAGTGTTTCAGGAGGAAGCAAGATGAATAACTATTATTTATCGGCTAACTACATCAATAATGAAGGTATCATGTTAGGATCTTCATACAACAGGTACTCTTTAAGGTCAAATATTGAATCTACCCTAAACGATAAATTCAAAACAGGTGTAAATATATTTTTATCAAATGCAACTGACCATCCTGCTACAACACGCGGAAGTCAGGACTCGAGTCCTACACAGGCTGCTCTGATATGGGCACCTACAAAAGCTATTTACCAGGATAACGGAAAATATACCAGACCAGGTGGTGGCTATGGCCCTCCTGCTGTAAACAATCCACTCGGATTAGCAGTTGAACCAATTCGTGATTACATTTCAACAAGAGGTGAGATCAATAGTTATATCAATTACAACATTATTGAAGGTTTGTCTGCACGAGTAATACTTGGAGCAGTTCTGAGTGATAACGAGCAGAGTATTTATCAGAATACTAAAGCAGCTGGTGATATTGGTGATGCAACAGCATCTCTTTCCAACAGAAGATCATGGGTACTTCAGAACACAAACCAGATTAACTACTCAACTAAAATTGCTCAGGTTCACAGCCTTAATGTAACAGCTGCTTTTGAACAACAGCGTGAGACATCAAATAACTCATTTGCAGCCTCCAATGGCTTTTCATCTGATGTGCTTACTTATAACAACCTTTCAATCGGAACAAAACCACAGACACCTTCATCAGGAAGAAGCCGTAAAGATATTATCTCTTTTGTAGGCAGGGTTAACTATTCCTACAAGGACAAATATCTTCTTAGTGTAAACAGCAGGTATGACGGTGCTTCTGTATTCGGAGCCCTTAATAAATGGGGATTCTTCCCGTCTGCAGCTCTCGCGTGGAGAGTAACCGGTGAAGAGTTTATGAAAAGCTACCCAACAATCAGTAACCTGAAAGTTAGAACCAGTTATGGTGTAACAGGTAACCAGGGAATCAATGCATATGCTTCACTATCAACACTTAACACTACAAGACAGTATGCTATGGGTTCAGCTGTTCAGACAGGTGTGGGTCTGGGAACTCTTGCCAATCCTGATTTAAGATGGGAAAAAACAGGCCAGTTTAACGTTGGTGTTGACCTTGGAATGTA
>JBBRVC010000050.1:0-24618 GCA_038247205.1 Bacteroidales bacterium | reverse complement strand
GCCGTAAAAAGGTGCCTCTATGGCAAGTTCGTCAGGATTGTACTCATCAATAATGCCCAGAGTTCTTTCAAAAATATATTTCAGCTTGATGTAATGGTCGTCGAACTTTGTAAGGTCAATGGATCCGATAGTTATTAATTCGGGATTGGGTCCGACAGTTTTAATTACTCCGTAGCCCGTAATACAGGTTCCGGGATCAATTCCAAGGATAATCCTTTCTTTTTGCTCTGCCTTCAACTAGGTATTATAAATTATTTCTGGTCAGGTTCTATCAAAATTCCCTTTTCAGCCCACGACGGTTTCTCTGTGAACTGCCTTGATTTATAGAAAGACCTCTTGAGAGAAAACCCCTTTGCTGATACTGATCCTTTTTGAAGATAATAAATTGCTTCCTTAAGAGATGATTCATTTCTGTCATCAAAATCGTGAGTGATATCATCTTCTGCGAGCTTATCAGGGTAGATTCCGTTAAAGTATTCACCCTGATTGGCGGCATTTACAATTTTGAACGTAACAGGCCAAAAATAATATTTTTTTCCGACATCCCATCCATTCATTCCGGTTGGCTTTCCGTTCGTGGTGTCTCCGATGCTTACAACAGTTACAAATCCCTTGAGCCCGTTCATAACAGCTTCACTGGCAGAGGCAGTGGAGCGGGTTGATATTACAGCCAGTCTGGTCAGATTTAATGGATATGGAGTTGTTTTGAAAGGATAATTGCTGTTATAAGCCTGTCTCTTGTCATTGTACGTTAGCTTAGCAAAAGTTGTTGTGTTTGGAACTCTGTCACCAACTATATAGCTTGCAAGTACTTGTGCTATATTAAGATAGCCGCCGGAATTATATCTGAGGTCCAGAATAAGATCCTTGACCTGATGTTGTTTGAAGAATGCAAAAGCTGTTGCCAATTCCTGTGAGGAAGGTAGAATAAATGATTCAAAAACAATATGTCCGGTCACACCCGATGACAGATGAAGGGTGTCGTAGAGCAACACTGTATTTAGTGTAAAAGCGCTTTTTGTATCTGAGATTGTAGTCTCGCTATTGTCCGGCTTCTGAAAAATAAATACGTTTGTGATTCCTGCCACAGATTCTCCAATAAGTTGAGAATAAGCAGCAGAGTTTCCTGAAATAAGTATAGGAGCTATATCAGTTCCGTTGATCCTCTTCACAATCCAGCCTCTTCTTACCCCTGCTTTATATAAATTTGATTTTGAGTAAATCAGGGCTATTCTTGCATTTCCTGCATCATCCACTCCGATTCTGAAGCCATGTCCGACAAATTCTCCGCTCATTTCTGCATTAAACTCGTCATAATCGGCAACAAAGCTCCATCTGTCCTGTTGCTTGTACCGCATTGCATCCATCAATTCATAGGGATCAGCATAATCAGCTTTTTTTACGACCGGCATAAGATTATACCAATAGTACCACTGATTCATAAGATCAAAGAGGCTGTCTCTTGCCATTGCGGGCGTAAGGCCTTTTTCTTCTTCATTAACTGGCAGCGGATCCACCTCTTTCTTACAGGAACCAAACAGCACCAAAAGAATTAGCGGTAGGATTAATATATTTTTCATTTATCTTATCTTGTGAGTTTTACAATAGAATGTTCTTTATTATTAACAATTCATGCCCTTGTTTGTTTCCTGCTCTGTATCCATATACCCGATATAATAAGCACCAGACCTAAAGGTGTTGTATAGTAAACGGGTTCGTGGAGAATAAAGTGTACAAAAATAAGAGAAAGGAAGGGAGCAAGGTAAACCAGGTTGCTTACCTTATCAGTCGATTTTGCCATTTGCAGCGCTCTAAGCCAGAAAAAGAATGTAATCCCCATCTCAAACAAACCAATATAAACAGATGCAGCCAGTCCTTTCGTGCTGAAGGTATCATTCCATCCACCTGTAATAATCATTGCAATGAAAAGATAAATTGAACCGAACAAAAAATTCAGGAACAACTTCACTGCCTCATCTCTTTTGTCCTTCATATTGAGAATAAAATAGAGTGCCCAGAAGACGGAACTTCCGGTGGCAAGCATTACTCCCGTAACATTTGAATGACCTGTACTGAAAAGGTTTCCCTGTGATGATATTATATAAACTCCTGCAAAACTGATTATCAAGGCAATAAAACTCTTTTTCTCAACTTTCTGGTGAAGAATAACAACTGACAGAAACACAAGAATTATCGGCCATATCATATTAAGTGGCTGTGCCACCTGTGCAGGTAGAAGGGTATACGCTTTGAGAAGAATGAAATAGTAAAGTACTGGGTTAACCGAGCCCAGAATTGCCGAATGAAGAAGTTCCCGGGCAGATGACTTCCCGATAAGTTCAAGTTTTCTTCCAGAGACTATAAGAATAAAAAGTATGATCGCTGAGGTAATGGAGGCTATAGTCAGCATTGGAAGAATATCCATTTCTCCCAGACTTATCTTAAATGCCGTTGGTACCGTTGACCAGAATAGGATTGCAAGTCCCGCGTACAGGTAAGATTTGCGGGTCTTATCCATATTTTAACTACCTTAAAATTAATTGTTAACCGATCATTTCAAAGCCTGTATAAGGAACAAGGACAGCGGGTATTTTTATACCACTGACGGTCTGGTTATTTTCAAGTATGGCAGCCACTATCCTTGGTAATGCAAGTGCGCTTCCATTCAGAGTATGGACCAGACGGGTCTGCTTATCCCCTTTATCCTTAAATCTGCATTTCAACCTGTTAGCCTGAAACGATTCGAAATTAGAAACAGAACTCACTTCGAGCCACCTTTTCTGAGCCGCCGACCATACTTCGAAATCGTACGTCAGAGCTGATGTAAAAGACATATCACCTCCACAAAGTCTGAGGATACGATATGGAAGTCCGAGCTTTGAAACAAGTCCTTCCACATGGCTAACCATCTCTTCCAGAGATTTATATGATTGCTCGGGGTGAGCAATCTGAACTATTTCAACCTTATCGAACTGATGAAGACGGTTAAGTCCACGCACATGAGCGCCCCATGAACCGGCCTCTCTTCTGAAGCAGGGCGTATAGGCTACATTCTTTATCGGAAGTTGTTCTGCGTTAAGTATAACATCCCTGTAAATATTAGTTACCGGGACTTCCGCTGTCGGGATAAGATAAAAATTATCAAGTGTAGCATGATACATCTGACCCTCTTTGTCGGGTAACTGTCCGGTGCCAAAGCCGGAATCTTCATTAACCATTATTGGAGGCATGATCTCAGTATATCCTGCTCTAACCCCTTCATCAAGGAAAAAGCTGATAAGCGACCGTTCCAGTTTTGCACCTTTGCCTTTATATACAGGGAACCCCGCGCCTGTAAGCTTAATACCCAATTCGAAATCGATTATATCGTATTTTTTTATAAGGTCCCAATGAGGCAGGGATGACTCAGGGATTACGGGCATCACACCGCCTTCTCTGACAATGACATTATCATCAGCTCCATGACCTGCAGGAACAGATTCATGAGGCAGATTGGGAAGCCTTATAATTTCATTTCTAAGATCAATATCGAGAGGAATGAGCTTGTCGGTCAGTGATTTGATCTCTTCCTTCAGGGCGTATGTTTGTTCTTTTGCTTTTTCTGCCTCTGCTTTATTGCCCGATTGCATAAGCTTTCCAATTTCTTTTGAAATCAGGTTCATATTACCCTGGAGCATATCGGATTTTGATTGAATCTCGCGCCTTTCGGCATCAAGTTCAAGAATTTTTTCGATAACATCCTCAGTCCGGAAGTTCTTCACTTTGAGCCTGTTAATGATAAAATCCTTTTTTTCGCGTATGAGATTTATGGTTAACATTCGGTGGTTATATTAAATAAAAAGCAGGCTTTGATAAAGCCTGCCATAAAAGTATAAAAAACTCACGACAATGATTTCCTGAGCGGAAAGAATTTTCGGGAGTCAAACGATCTCAGATACTATTCAGTTGACGTTGCCGGTTTGATGGAAACGTATGATTTATTATCTCTTTTTCTTTTAAACTCTACTTCGCCATCAACAAGTGCAAAGAGAGTATGATCTTTTCCTAATCCTACATTAAGGCCCGGATTATGTTTTGTTCCTCTCTGGCGAACAAGGATATTACCTGCTTTGGCTACCTGGCCACCGAAGAGTTTTACTCCCAGTCGTTTACTTTCGGAGTCGCGACCGTTTCGCGAACTACCAGCTCCTTTTTTATGTGCCATAATTATATATTTTTTAAAATATTATGTTTTATTTTTTTGCTTTAGCTTTTGTCTCTTTTGCCGGTTTCTTTTCAGCTTTTTTTGCTGTGGCTTTTTTTGCCGGTTTTTCTTCTGCTACTGCTTTTGGTTTGGCTGCAGCTTTTTTCTCTTTAACCGGTTTTTCAGCAACTTCTGCTTTTGGAGCGCGTACTTCCTTTTTGACAGCCGTTTTCTTTTCGAGACCAGGTCCGTTAATTGTTAATATTTCAACCTGAGTAAAGTTCTGACGGTGACCGTTTTTAACGCGGTATCCTTTTTTTCTCTTCTTCTTGAAGACAATTACCTTATCACCCCTTACATGGTCAAGTACTGCACCTTCAATAACAGCATCTTTAATTAATGGCTCACCGATGGTAATTTTACCATCATCGTCAATTAACAGAACATTATCAAATTCCAGATTCTTCCCTTCTTCAATTTCGAGGCGATGGACAAATATTTTTTTCCCTTCCTCTACTTTAAACTGCTGACCAGCAATTTCTACGATTGCGTACATTCTTTTTAACTTTATTAGTTACTCCGTGAGGCGTATACTACTTAATTTCGTATATCTTTATATAGCCCCTGCGAATTATTCATTTTCGGACTGCAAAGATATACAAAATAGATTATTTACAAACCATTACGCTATTTTTTTGAACTCATTGTCTTATTGTACGTTTCATTACTTTAAATGAACAATGATGCAGGTTACGGTTTAGCCGAATAAAATGGAGCAGTAATTCTTAAAAAAAAGAGTTTAGTTCCCTCCTCAATTTCTTCATTTATCTTTATATTTGTCTGTTAGAACTGAAAGCAATAATAATCGGTCGCATATTAGAGAGAAATGAAGAGAATAAAACTGAAAGTAATGGGTATTTCTTATAGCCAGACTCAATCAGGGGCTTATGCGCTGATTCTTATTGAGGAAAATGGAGAAAGACGAATACCTATAATTATAGGAGGCTTTGAGGCTCAGGCGATTGTTATCAAGCTCGAAAATCTCGATCCACCACGCCCTTTGACACATGATCTGTTCAAACAGTTTGCAGAAGAATTCAACATTACCATACTGGAGGTCATAATATACAAACTTGAAGAAGGAGTTTTCTTTTCGAAGCTTATTTGTAATAATGGTGATAAAGAGATTTCTATCGATAGCAGAACATCAGATGCGGTAGCTCTTGCATTAAGATTTGAATGTCCGATATTTATATCAGAATCAATACTTGAAAAAGCAGGAATTACAATAAATCCCTCCGAATCTGACACCCAGGATACAAGCGATGTAGAGAAATTATTTGATACAGGAAGTACAAAATTTGAATCTCAGTCTGAAGAAGAGCTTTACAAATTAATTGATGAATCTGTTAAAACTGAAGATTATGAACGTGCTGCTGCTATAAGGGATGAGATCGAAAAAAGGAAGAACAAAAAGAAAAAATAAGCACATTCCCCATACAATCTAATCTTAATTAAATTGGATAATGAAAAAATCATTATTAAGTGTACTGTTATTTGTACTTGCAATTTCTTTTCTTTCGGGGAAAGATTATAATGTAACCTCGCCTGATGGAAAGATTTCAGTAACTGTAAGTGTCGGTCCTGAAATTAAATGGTCTGCAACAATTGATGGGAAAGAGGTTATCAATTCCTCAAAAATTGCCATGATACTCGAAGGTGGCAAAGTTCTGGGCTCAAATGAGAGAGTAAAGAATGCAAAGATAACTGTTCAAAACGAAGTTTCGAAGCCTGTTGTTGCCCATAAGCGGTCAGAAATTAAAGAAAGCTGCAATATCCTTACAATTACTTTTAACTCGGGATTTGCCCTTCTCTTCAGAGCATACGATGATGGTGTTGCCTATCGTTTTGAGACTTTCTTCAAAGAGGAGATAACAGTTAAAAATGAGATCTCAGAATATATTTTTCCGGCAGGATCCCATTCCTGGTATCCGCTTGAGGAAACATTTATGTCACACAATGAAAGAACATTCCTCTACTCTTCTCTTGATACGATAGGAAAGAAACATCTGGCAAGTCTGCCTGCCTTGTTTAAGGTAAATGATATTAATGTTCTTATTACCGAATCTGATATAGACGATTACCCCGGTATGTGGATTACAGGAGAAGGAGCCGGAAAAATCTCGGGTACCTGGTCAAAATACCCTGAAACAGAGAGACTTAGTCGTGACAGGGACCTTCACATTACAAGTTCTAAGGATTATATTGCAAAAACAAATGGCACAAGAACATTCCCCTGGAGAGCATTTGTAATAGCAAGAAAGGATGTAAACCTTATCGAGAGCGATCTGGTTTATAAACTTGCAATGCCCAATCAGATTAAAGATCCCTCCTGGATTAAACCCGGGCAGGTAGCATGGGACTGGTGGAATGCGAATAATATTTATGGCGTTGATTTTGTTTCAGGAATAAATAATGATACATATAAATACTACATCGATTTTGCTTCAAAAAACGGGATTGAATATGTAATTCTGGATGAAGGATGGTACAAGCTAGGTAATGTTACAGAACCGGTACCAGAAATAGATGTGCCTGAATTATGCAGGTATGCAGAAAGTAAAAATGTAAGCATAATACTTTGGGTTGTATGGAAATCATTCTGGGATAAGCTGGATGAATCAATAGCGCTTTTTGAAAAATGGGGAGTGAAGGGAGTAAAGGTTGACTTTATGCAGAGAGACGATCAGAAGATTGTCAATTTCTACCATGAAGCAACAAGGAAAACTGCAGAACATCACCTCCTGATAGATTTTCATGGTGCTTATAAGCCTGATGGTCTGGGGCGTACATGGCCTAACGCCCTTACACGCGAAGGAGTAAAAGGAATGGAAAATAACAAGTGGAGCAAGGATATCAATCCTGACCATGATGTTACTCTCCCGTTCACGAGAATGGTTGCCGGTCCCATGGATTATACACCGGGAGCTATGATAAACATGGACAGTGCTAATTTTACTCCTCAGTTTACAAGGCCGGAAAGTCAGGGTACACGTGCACATCAGGTCGCTTTATATGTTATTTATGAAAGCCCTCTTCAGATGCTTTCAGATAACCCTTCAAACTATATAAAAGAACAGGAAACAGTCGATTTCATTGTGAATATTCCTGTTGTGTGGGATGACATTATCGGACTCGACGGTAAAGTAGGGGACTATCTCCTTCTTGCAAGACGCTCGGGCAAAGAATGGTTTGTAGGGGCTCTTACTGACTGGACCAGCCGGAATATGGAACTTAACCTTACGTTCCTGCCGGCAGGTGATTATATTATGGAGGTATACCAGGATGGTGTTAATGCAGATAAATACGCTGGCGATTATAAACATCTGAAGAAAAGTGTCAAATCTGGTGATAAAATGACCATTCATCTGGCACCTGGTGGGGGTTGGGCTGCAAGAATCACACCTAAACAATAAATGCTGATAAAAGGATGAAGCAATATCTTGATCTCCTGAATCACGTTATAAATACAGGAACTGAAAAAAGTGACAGGACAGGAACTGGCACAAAAAGTGTCTTTGGTTATCAGATGAGATTTAATCTCCAGGATGGTTTCCCGGTTCTGACAACAAAAAAGCTTCATCTTAAATCAATAATCCATGAATTACTCTGGTTTATATCAGGTGATACTAATATTAAGTATCTGAATGACAACGGAGTACGTATCTGGAATGAATGGGCTGATGAAAAAGGCAATCTGGGTCCGGTTTATGGTTCACAATGGCGGTCGTGGACTTCGGCCGGAGGAGAGAAGATTGACCAGCTGTCGAATGTAATTGAATCAATCAGAAAATCACCTGATTCCCGGCGTCATATTATAAGTGCATGGAATGTTGGCGAACTGGAAAAAATGGCGCTTCCGCCATGTCACCTTATGTTTCAGTTTTATGTTGCAAAGGGAAAACTGTCGTGCATGCTCTACCAGCGTAGCGCAGATATTTTTATCGGGGTGCCTTTTAATATAGCATCATATGCGCTTCTTACACTTATGATTGCAAGGGTTACCGATCTGACTCCGGGAGAATTTGTTCATGTTCTTGGCGATGCTCACATCTATCTTAATCATATAGAACAGGTTAAACTCCAACTTACCAGAAAGCCATTCCCCCTTCCCGTGATGGTGATTAATCCCGCAGTAAATGATATTTTTAAGTTCCGGTACGAAGATTTTACGCTGGAGAATTATACAACCCACCCTCATATTAAAGGAGAAATTGCAATTTAATATTTTACTTTATGATATCGATTATTGTTGCTGTCGCTGACGATTGGGGAATTGGGAGGGATAATGAACTTTTATGGCATATTCCAGAGGATCTTAAGAGATTCAAAAAACTTACTACAGGCAATGCTGTAATAATGGGAAAGAAAACGTGGGATTCGCTGCCAAGGAAGCCTCTGCCCGGTCGAAATAATATTGTATTGACAGATAATCAGAAAGATAGCTTCGAAGGAGCTTTAACGGCATTTTCAATTAACGATGCTTTAAAGTGCTGTGAAAGTGGGGAGGAGATATTTATTATAGGTGGGGGAAGCATTTACCGTCAGTTCATGACTATTGCCGACAGGCTATATATAACCCATGTTCATAAAAAAGCACCGGCTGATATTTATTTCCCTGAGATAGATCCCGAAAAATGGGAAGTAACGGAAAGCGAGAAAGGAACTGTAGAAATAGATGGAGGCATCAGCTATACATATACTATATACAACAGAAGAAAAGTATAACAAACAGAAAAAATGACCCCGGTTTTAAATTTTATTTTACTCCCGTTAAACCTTTTCAGACTTACTGTATCTAAGAAGGTATAAACGGAATTACTAATTAAATTCAGAACTTATGAGAACGAAGATTTTTTTGATGATTACAGCATTGACAGTGCTTATGTTATTTTCATGTAACAAAGATTCAGGAATAATTGAGCAAACGAGTATTGATCTGGCTGACGATGATGCAGTAAGCGATGCAATTTTTGAAGATGTTTTCAATAGCGTCGATAATGCTGATATAATCCTTGGAGGGATGATGAAAGGGGATGATTCAAAATCACAAACTGTTGTTGGTGATACTTGCCCGTTAATAAGGGTAACACATCTTTCTGACGGGATATGGCCAAAATTGATAACCCTGGATTTCGGAACCGGATGTACAGGACTGTTTGACAATACCCGTTCTGGGAAAATCATTATTTCAGTAAGTGGTCCGCGTCTCGAAACAGGTTCAAAGAAGACAGTCACTTTTGAAAATTATTTCTTTAATGGGATAAAGGTTGAAGGGACCAAGGTATTTGAAAATATGGGTTTGAACAACAACCAGAATCCTGTTATGTCGATCAAACTTACAGGAGGTAAAATGACTCTGCCGGGAGGTAAATCATTTGAGCGTTCATTCGCACACCAGAGAGAATGGGTTGCAGGTTTTCAGACCAGGAACATCTGGGATGATGAGTGTCTTATAACAGGTACTGCAACCGGGATTAATGTTAATGGTGTGGCTTATAAAAACACAATAATGTCTTCACTAAAGTGGACACGTGCATGCAAATTCATTGTCAGTGGTGTGGTGAAAATTGAAAGAGAAGGTGTAGAGCCGGTAGAAATAAACTACGGTACGGGGGAATGCGATGCAAAAGCATTGGTTACAAGGGGTGGCGAGACTAAAGAAATATTACTCCAACACAAACATAGACTAATGGGAAATTAGGCAGAACAACCAAGTGTCTCAAAAGTCCATTTTCTAATGTTCACCATAACCCCTCCCAACCCTCCCCTTAAACTATAGTTAAACTATAAGGGGTTGGGGGAAGGGTTAAAATTTCGTTAAGCAATAGCCCGGTAGGCTATTTTAGTTAAGGAGCTCCTTGTGCGGAGGGTAGGGATATTTTTACGAAGCCCTAAGAACTTTCATATCTATTCTTTCCAGCATGTGGCTTGCATAATCGATTGTTATTTCAAGCTCATTCTTTTTAAGCGAAGGCATCTCAAACATGGCATCAAGCATGATGGCTTCGCAGATTGATCTCAGTCCTCTTGCTCCAAGTTTAAACTCAAGAGATTTATCGACGATGAAATCGAGAACGCCATCAGCAAATGTCAGTTCAATGTCATCCATTTTGAACAACTTGATGTATTGTTTTACGAGAGCATTTTTTGGTTCTGTAAGGATTGCCCGCAAAGCTTTCCTGTCGAGCGGATTAAGATGCGTGAGAACAGGAAGCCGGCCAATTATCTCAGGTATCAGACCGAAGGCCCTAAGATCCTGAGGAGCAATGTATTGGAGGAAATTTTCCTTGTCGATCCTCTCTCTGATTTTGGAAGCTCCAAAGCCGACTACCTGCGTATTTAGCCGCTGGGCTATTTTCTTTTCAATGCCTTCAAAAGCTCCACCACAGATAAACAGAATATTCTTGGTGTCAACCGGTATCATCTTTTGCTCAGGATGCTTTCGTCCGCCCTGTGGAGGGACGTTAACTATTGAACCCTCAAGGAGTTTCAGAAGACCCTGCTGAACGCCCTCCCCTGATACGTCACGTGTTATTGAGGGGTTATCGCCTTTCCTTGCTATTTTATCAATCTCATCAATGAAAACTATACCTTTTTCTGCAGCTTTTACGTCGTAATCAGCATTCTGAAGAAGTCTGGTTAAGAGACTCTCGATATCTTCACCTACATAACCAGCCTCGGTAAGAACGGTAGCATCAACGATAGTAAAGGGAACGTGAAGCATCTTTGCAACAGTTCTGGCCAGAAGAGTTTTGCCTGTGCCGGTTTCACCGACAAGTATAATGTTTGACTTCTCAATCTCAACCTCGTCTGAATCAGGCTTTTGCATTAGCCTTTTGTAATGATTATAAACAGCAACTGAGATTATTTTTTTTGCCATATCCTGACCAATAACGTACTGATCGAGGAAATGCTTGATGTCGGGGGGCTTAAGAAGATTAATGGTGTCAAAGGCTTTGCTCTTCTTATTTCCGAGTTCCTCTGCCATAATGCTGTGAGCCTGCTCAATGCAGTTATCGCAGATATGACCTTCGAGACCTGCAACCAAAAGGTTAACTTCTTTTTTTGTTCTTCCGCAGAATGAACACTTATCCATTTTCAAAATTTATTTTACCTGAGTGTTTTTGAGGAGGATCTCATCGATCATCCCATAGTCTTTTGCTTCTGCTGAAGTCATCCAGTAATCTCTGTCAGAGTCTTTTTCAACTTTCTCAACCGGATTTCCCGAATGAAGAGCTATAATTTCATAAAGTTCTTTTTTCAATTTCATGATCTCACGTGCCTGGATTTCGATGTCTGAAGCCTGACCTTCTGTTCCGCCCATGGGCTGATGGATCATTATCCTTGAATGCTTCAGAGCAGATCTTTTCCCTTTGGTTCCTGCAGTGAGTAATACGGCACCCATTGAGGCAGCCATCCCTGTGCAGGTTGTGGCAATGTCGGCTGAAATATATTGCATCGTATCATAAATTCCGAGGCCTGCATGTACAGAACCTCCGGGGGTATTAAAATAGATCTGGATATCCTTTCCCGGATCTGATGAGTCGAGGTAAAGTAACTGGGCCTCAATAATGTTAGCTACGTAATCATCAATAGGTAAGCCGAGAAATATTATTCTATCCATCATCAGTCTTGAAAAGACGTCCATTGATGCTATATTTAATTGTCTTTCTTCAATAATAGTGGGAGAAATATAACTTCCCATTACTGAAGCATAACGATGCATTGACATGCTGCTGATTCCGCGTTTGCTTTCAGCATATTTTCCAAAATCGCCAAAATTTCTCATTGTTTTGTAGTCTAAAAATTAAGCAGCAAAGATAAGAAAATATTACCTCAAAGCCATCAAAAAGGATTAAAACACTGCCCTGAAAATCAGGAAGTCCAATTTGAGACGACTCGGGAATAATTTTAAAATGTTGTCGGCTTTATTCGAACAGTTTATTGAACTTTTCAACTGAAATATCTTCTTTTCCGATATTTACCATTTCCTTCATATGTTCGAGTACTTTTTCCTCGAGGATTTTATCAGCAATACGCTTGGCATCTTCTTCCCGCTTGAGGGTTTCCTTCGCGTAATTTGTTATCTGTTCATCGGTTGCATAGTACAGGCCATATTGTCTGAACTGGTACCTTGTAATTTCAGAAGCTTCTTTCAGCAATTCTTCCTCGCTTATCTTGATCTCTTTATCGCGGGCTACCTTATTTCTTATAAGCTGCCATTTCAGATCATTTCTAAAGCTATCAAATTCCTTCTCAATAAGTTCTTCAGTTGTATTTTCATTTACCTTTAGCAACCATCTTTTGAGGAAATCTTCAGGAAACTGTAATTCGGTTTTTTCAAGAGCAAGTTTTTTAATGTCCTGCATAAGTTTGAAATCGCTTTCACGGTTAAGGCTGACCGCGATCTCTTCCTCAATCTTTTTCATAAATTCCTCTTCTGAACTGACTGTCCCTTCACCATATACTTTATCGAAAAGCTCCTGATTCAATTCAGCAGGATAAAATCTCGTTATTTCCATTATTGTAAATATGACATTTCCTACCAACGCAGCAACATCCTCTTTCTTTATGTTTAATAATCCTGCTATTTCCATGTCATTAGGGAAAGCCTTTTTCACATCAAAGCAGATTATGTCATTTACAGCTTTTCCGAGGAAAAGTTTTTTAATTTCTTCATCTTTAATAAGATCAATTGCAAGTGAAGTATCTTCGGTAGATATACCTTCAGGAACGGGGTTACAGTCATTGTCGGCAACCTCAATTTTACCTTTGAGAATATCTCTGTCTTCTGAAGGCTCCGCATTTCTGATGTCACCGTAACGGCGTGTATGGTTTTCAAGATAGTCGTTTTTCATCTTGGCGTCAACAGCTATCTCATATTTGTTTACCGTATTGTCTTTTGAGAGAGTCAGACCGACCTTTGGTGCGAGGCCCAGTTCAAATGAAAAGGTAAATTCTTCCTGTGTATCAAAATCAAACTTTTCCTGGTCATCATGTTTTGGAATCGGATCACCAAGGATCTCAATTTTTTCGTCAACCAGGTATTTCTGGATATTTTCAGTAACAATTTTATTTATTTCGTCAATCTGAACAGCTTTACCATACATTTTTTTGACAAGTCCGATTGGTACCATTCCGGGTCTGAACCCTTTAATGTTAGCTTTCTTACGATAATCCTTCAATACATTCTCAACCTTATCCTCGTAATCGGGCTTTCCGATTTTGACCTTTAAAACGGTATTCAGTTCATTGATGTCTTCTCTGGTAATATTCATTTTCGTCAATTGTTTGTTTATTTAAAAAAACCGCCAAAACGCACTTTACAGAGGTTACAGGCGGTTTGTAATTTTTGTGCGGATGAAGGGACTCGAACCCCCACGTCTTACGACACAAGATCCTAAGTCTTGCTCGGCTACCAATTACGACACATCCGCATAATCCGGTGCAAAAGTATGGAAAATTATTATTATATCAAACAGGTAAATTACTTCCGGAGCTCAAAATTCTTTCCAAGATAAACTCGCCTGACATGCTCATCTTCAGCAAGTTGAGAAGCAGTGCCCGATTTCAGGATTCGTCCTTCGAAAAGAAGGTATGCCCGATCGGTGATAGAAAGCGTCTCATGAACGTTATGATCTGTGATCAGAATTCCTATATTTTTCTCTTTCAGGCGCGACACTATTTCCTGGATATCCTCAACCGCAATAGGATCAACTCCGGCAAAAGGTTCGTCGAGAAGTATGAAACTTGGTTTAAGCGCAAGAGCCCGGGCAATTTCTGTTCTTCTTCTTTCGCCTCCTGAGAGCTGGATACCTTTGCTTTTTCTGATTTTTTGCAGACCAAACTCATTCATCAGGGTTTCAAGTCTATCTTTTTGTTCATCCATTGGAAAGCCTGACATTTCAAGAACAGCCCGTATATTGTCTTCTACTGAAAGGGTTCTGAATACTGATGCTTCCTGTGCCAGGTAACCAATGCCCCTGCGTGCCCGCATATAAACAGGAAGAGATGTTATTTCCTCTTCATCAAGAAAGATTTTTCCTTCGCCGGGCTTTATCAGGCCCACAATCATATAGAACGATGTTGTTTTACCGGCTCCGTTAGGGCCGAGCAATCCAACAATTTCGCCCTGTTCTACACTTATTGAAACATGGTCTACTACCGTCCGGCTGCGATACTTCTTAACTAGATTTTCAGTATACAGTTTCATTGAGTGAAAGGTTGTTATGTCCTAAGGTTTGACAACAACTTCATCAGTCATAAAGTCATTCCTTTGTTTCTCTTTCTGTTTAACCACCCTTGCTGAAATTAAGATACTTACCTCATACAGTATGAGTAAGGGTATTGCAACGAGTGTTTGTGAGAAGATATCAGGCGGTGTAATTATTGCAGCCAGAATAAATATTACCACAATAGCATGTTTTCTGTATTTTCTCAGAAAAGTAGGTGTAACAACACCGATTTTTGTCAGAAAGAATGCAACAATCGGCAGTTCAAATACCAGTCCGGTTGCAAGACATATTGAGGACAAGGTACCGATGTATGATCTGACATTGATCTGGTTTACAACATCAGCGCTTATTTCGTATGAAGTGAGAAAATGGATTGAAAGTGGTGCAAGCATGTAGTAGCCAAACAAAACACCGGTAAAAAACAGCAATGATGCAGCAAGAACAGCTCCTCTTGCATGTTTTGCCTCGTTCTTATGCAGGGCGGGCTTAAAAAACCTCCAGAATTCATGCAGAATAACCGGAAATGCAAGGATCAGGCCGGCTATCATCGATATTGCGATATGTGTGGTAAGCTGTCCTGACATTTTTATGTTTATCAGGTTAAAAGGCTTTGTATTAATACATAACGCGGTAGTATTCAGTCGTTCTCCAAGTTCGCACAGAATCCGGTTAGTAAAGAATCCCGGTTTTCTCGGGGCCATTATCACACTGTCAAAAATGAAATTTTTAAATACAAATGCCGCAATCATTAATATTACGACTGCCAGTATTGAGCGAATGATGTGCCATCTTAATTCTTCGAGATGTTCAAGAAACGACATCTCACCTTCAACTTTCTTGCCTTTTTTGAAACCGAACGCCATGATTTTCCAGAAAATTTATTTGAGCCCGTAAAGATGATAAATCTTCTTCGGTAAAACAAGTCTTTAATTTTCGACTCCATATTTTCATAAATTAATAAATGTTAATTAATATGAAAAAATATCATTAGATAGATTTAATTGTTAACTTTATATAGCTGTGTTAAAATAGTATTACAGTTTTCAGGTTAAGACAGAAAAGATTATGCTTAATGACTCTACTATACATGATTATTTAAAGAAGTATTTTGGCTTTGGTACTTTTAAGGGTAATCAGGAACCGATTATAAAAAATGTTCTTGACGGTAAGGATACATTTGTTCTTATGCCAACAGGGGGAGGTAAGTCATTATGTTACCAGCTTCCTGCGGTAATGGGCAATGGTACGGCAATTGTTATCTCACCTCTTATTGCCCTGATGAAAAATCAGGTTGATGCAATGCGTAATTTCAGTACTGAGGATAATGTTGCTCACTTTTTAAATTCATCGCTGAATAAAACGGAGATAGCTCGTGTTAAAAATGATGTGCTGGGAGGAAAAACAAAACTACTTTACGTCGCCCCCGAATCACTTACCAAAGAAGAGAATATTGAATTTCTTAAAAATATTGATATCTCATTTTACGCTATCGACGAGGCTCATTGTATCTCAGAGTGGGGGCATGACTTCAGGCCTGAATACCGGCGGATCCGCCCTATAATTGATACAATAGGGAGGGCACCTATAATAGCTCTGACAGCCACCGCTACCCCAAAAGTACAGCATGATATCCAGAAAAATCTGGGGATACTGGATGCCGGGGTTTTTAAATCTTCCTTTAACAGACCAAACCTGTATTATGAGGTTAAATCCAAGCAGGATGTCACTAAAGAGATAATAAAATATATAAAAGCCAACCAGGGAAAATCGGGGATCATCTATTGCCTTAGTCGTAAAAAGGTTGAAGAAATAGCTGAGGTGCTGAAAGTTAATGGAATAAAGTCTCTTCCATACCATGCCGGTATGGATTCAGCCACGCGTACCCAGAACCAGGATAAGTTCCTCATGGAAGAAGCCGACGTGATAGTTGCTACCATCGCATTCGGAATGGGTATCGATAAGCCTGATGTAAGGTTTGTTATACATTACGACATACCCAAGAGCCTTGAAGGTTACTATCAGGAAACAGGTCGTGCAGGTCGTGATGGAGGTGAAGGTAACTGCATAGCCTATTACAGCTATAATGACATTGTCAAGCTTGAGAAATTTATGCAGGGAAAGCCTATTGCTGAACAGGAAATAGGCAAACAACTTCTTCTTGAGACAGTTTCATATGCCGAATCATCGGTTTGCCGACGCAAACTCCTGTTACATTATTTCGGAGAAGAATACCCAAAGGAAAACTGTGAGGCATGTGACAACTGCCTGCATCCAAAAGCACAGTTTGAAGGCAATGAGTCGGTAGTAAATGTGCTTGAAACCGTTTTAGCCGTTAAGGAGAAGTTTAAAGCCGATCACATCGCCAATATTCTTTCAGGCAAGGTGACCTCGGCAATCAAATCTTACAAGCACCATAAGCTGGAGTATTTCGGAATCGGAGATGAAAAGGATGAGAAATTCTGGAATATGGTTACCAGACAGGCGCTTATAGCCAAGTTTTTAACAAAGGATATTGAGAATTACGGACTTCTTAAGATTACTCCCAAGGGAATGGAATTTCTGGAGAATCCCGTTTCATTTATGCTCGCCGAAGATCATGATTATGCAGACACAACCGACGATGAGAGTGCGTTTGGCGCGAGAACTTCCGCAGTTGATGAGGAACTGTTCAGCATACTGAAAGATCTCAGGAAGAAGATTTCAAAAATTAAAGAGGTGCCTCCGTTTGTAATATTTCAGGACCCTTCGCTCGAGGATATGGCTATTCAGTATCCTATAAATCTCGATGAATTACAAAACATTTCAGGTGTTGGTTCAGGCAAGGCTCAGAGATATGGAGGTGAGTTTGTAGAAGTAATAAAGAGGTATGTTGAGGAAAAGGAGATAATCCGGCCTCTCGATATGGTTGTAAAATCTGTGGTAAACAAATCGGGCCTGAAAGTCTATGTAATTCAGAGTATTGACATGAAACGTTCTCTTGAAGATATTGCCAATGCGAAAGGGCTTGAAATGAACGAGCTGATCTCAGAGATTGAGGCAATTGTAAATTCAGGCACCCGCATAAACATTGATTATTTTATAAATGTAAATATAGACGAAGAGCGGCAGCACGATATCTTTGACTATTTCAGGGAAGAAGCAGAATCTGATTCACTTGAAGAAGCCATTAAGGAGCTGGGAAATGAGTTTGAAGAAGAAGAGATTCGTCTGATGAGAATCAAGTTCCTCTCTGAAATGGGGAACTAGTTATGTGTTTTGAGGTCTTAAGGTTTAAGAGCCATACCCCGAGAACATAAAAAGGATAAATTAGTTCAGCCGGCAGAAACCATCTCAGGAGGGATCTTCTTGAGTACCTTCGGGTCGTATTAAAAAGAATCAGAAAATCCGGAATAGCTTTTAAGAGGAATACTACAACAAAAACCGGAATGAACTCCGGATTAAAAAAACTGACAATTGCAAGAAATGGAAGGATCAAAATTGTAACAAATGTTACAATTGCCATAATGATTGTCGGCTTATCCGTATAGGCACTGCCTTTTGAGATCCATCTTTTCCTCTGTCTGAAAAAATCAATTATCCCTGTTGATGAGGCAGCTGTTGCCAGTGCATCAAACGATTCAAGCCATAAGATCTTCACTCCGGGCTGTCTATTCAGACTATGAAGGAAAAAAATATCATCACCTGAAGCAATTTCATCATGCAGATTATCAGAGTGTTGCCGGTAAGAAGCTTTTGTAAAAGAGAGGTTTGCCCCATTGCACATGATGGCGTTTGCCTGATTAGCACATCCTGCTGTAACACCCTGCAAACTTAAAAATTCAATTTCCTGAAACCTGTTGAAAAAGCCCGGCTTATTTTCAAGCTGAACAGGACAAATAAGCATGTCGGGATTATTTTCAATAAAATAACAGCCGATTGTTCTGAGCCACTTCGCTTTAAATCTGCAATCGGCATCTGTTGTAGTTATAATATTTCCCTTTGAATAATTAACGCCGGTTCTGATGGCTGCTTTTTTACCTTCTCCTTCGTTCTTTATAACCTTGATGTTTTTAATTCTAATTAAGTGAGTAAGTATCCCTGAAGTAGAATCTGTGGAGTTATCGTCTATAATTATAACTTCAAATGAGTCATCGGGATAATCCTGTTGTGAAATATCATTCAGAAGTAAGGGAAGGTGTTCCGATTCATTCCTGCAGGGTATTATTATTGAAATGAAAATTGAAGGATACGATAGTGGTTTATAAGGTTTTAGTTTCTGCAAGCTTCTCCATACCCTGACAATGAGGTAGAAATAGGGGAGGATAAGGATGGCAGGTATCCAGTGCATCTTTTTATTCCTTCAGCCATTCATACATTCTGTAGTGTTCGCTTCTCATGCCCAGGGATTCATAAGTCTTCTGAGCTGCAAAGTTTTTTGTTTCAACATAAAGTCTGAGACCGGCAGCATCCTCTTTTTCGGCTTCCTCCTTAATATACGAATACATTGACCGGAATATTCCCTTCCGCCTGAATGAAGGCAGCACATATACTGATTGGAACCACCATACATTTTTGTTTCTCCAGTCGCTCCATTCGTATGTTATAAGCAAGGAAGCCACAACTTTATCCCCGCTTTCCGCAACATAGTATTCACCCCGGGATGGTTCCATGAAAAGATTTTCTACTCCTTTGGTTACGATCTCATCAGTTAATACCATCTGTTCTGTTTCCCAGGCCATTTTTTGCTGAAAGTCAATTATTGAAGCTGCATCGGAAGGTTTTGCTTTCCTTATGGTAATCATCAGTTTAAGATATTATTCTTGAATTTTGTCTCTATGCTATCTGCCCGCATCGTGTGTGCCGATTACTTATACTCATCCCAGCTTTTTATAGCCAGGTCGTCGATACTCATCTTGCAAAATGCCAAGATAAATGCACTGGCAAGTCTTGCATTTGTTATCAGAGGAACATTGTAATCAATTGCACTTCTGCGGATTGAGTAGTCATTATCTAACTCGCTTTGACTCAGGTCTTTAGGTATATTTACAACAAGATCAACCTCCCTGGTTCTGATAAGTTCTATTGTATTTGGTGATTTATCTTCATCAGGCCAGTACGCGACATGGGCTTCAACACCGGCATTTTCCAGGAACTGTTGTGTACCTCTTGTTGCATATAGCTTATGACCCTTTTCGCGAAGGGCTTTTGCGCTGTTAAGAAGCTCGACTTTCGAGCGAGCGGGTCCGGTTGAAAGCAGGATGCTCTTTTGTGGTACTTTGTATCCAACAGAGAACATTGCCTTCAGTATCGCTTCATAAAAGCCTTCGCCGATACAACCCACTTCGCCGGTAGAAGACATATCAACACCAAGAACAGGGTCAGCTTTTGCAAGCCTTGAAAAGCTGAACTGCGGGGCTTTTACGCCAACATAATCAAGTTCAAAAACCGATTTGTGCGGTTTTTCAGCAGGCACTCCAAGCATCACCTTTGTGGCAAGCTCTATCAGGTTGGTTTTAAGTACCTTGGAGACAAACGGCATACTCCGGCTGGCCCGGAGATTACATTCAATTACTTTAATATCATTGTCCTTGGCAAGGAACTGTATATTAAAAGGCCCGGTTATATCAAGCTCCCTGGCTATCTGGTATGATATTCTTTTTATACGTCTTACTGTCTCAAAATAGATCTTTTGCGGCGGGAAGACTATTGTAGCATCTCCTGAATGTACACCTGCAAATTCAACGTGTTCGCTTATAGCATAAGCCATAATTTCCCCGCCTCTGGCAACTGCATCAACTTCTATCTCCTTGGCATTCTCAATAAATTCTGATACAACAACCGGGTATTGCTTTGAAACCTGCGATGCCAGCTGAAGATAGTGTGACAATTCAGTCTTATTCGAGACAACATTCATAGCAGCCCCTGATAAGACATACGAAGGCCTTATCAATACAGGGAAACCAATGCGGTCGACAAATTCATTTATATCTTCTACTGATGAAAGCTCTTTCCATTGTGGCTGATCAACTTTGAGAGTATCAAGCATTTTGGAGAATTTGTGCCTGTTCTCAGCCCTGTCAATCGAAACGGGAGAGGTACCCATTACAGGCACGTTCTCCTTAAAAAGCCGCATGGCCAGATTGTTCGGTATTTGTCCACCTACAGATACTATAACGCCTTTAGGATTTTCAAGATCAATTATGTCAAGTACTCTTTCAAAAGTCAGTTCATCAAAGTATAGTCTGTCGCAGATATCATAATCCGTGCTGACAGTTTCAGGATTGTAATTGATCATTACAGATCTGAATCCCTCTTTCTTAATTGTTTCGATGGCATTTACCGAGCACCAGTCGAATTCAACGCTTGACCCTATCCGGTATGCTCCCGAACCAAGAACTATAACCGATCTTTTATCACCCAGGTAATTGACATCATGCTCTGATCCGCTGTATGTGAGATAAAGATAATTGGTTACAGCGGGGTATTCGGCTGCAAGGGTATCTATCTGCTTAACATATGGCACAATGCCATGTGATTTTCTGTAGCTCCTGACTTTCATCAGGTCGTCATTTATTACATCGGGACCTGAATTCATAACATGCCTGGCAATCTGAAAATCGCTGAACCCGTTTAATTTTGAATGAGCCAGAAGATCGAGAGGAATTGATTCAAGTGTATTATACTCACACAATTCATCCTTGATATTAATTATGTTCTGTAACTTGTAAAGAAACCATTTATCTATTTTTGTCAGCTCATAGATGCGATCTACCGATATGCCACTTTCCAGAGCCTCTGCAATGGAAAAAATTCTCATATCTGTTGGCTCAGCAAGCTCTCTTTCAATATCTTCAAAGCCAAGGTTACGGTTTCCGGTAAATCCGTGCATACCCTGTCCGATCATTCTGAGACCTTTCTGGATAACCTCTTCAAAACTCCTGCCAATAGCCATCACCTCGCCAACACTCTTCATACTGCTGCCAATAAGGTGGGAGACTCCCTCAAACTTGTTCAGGTCCCAGCGGGGAATTTTACATACAATATAATCGAGAGCCGGTTCGAAACAGGCTGTGGTATTTCTGGTTACTGAGTTTTTCAGTTCATGCAAACCATAACCTATTCCAAGCTTGGCTGCAATGAAAGCCAGAGGATATCCTGTGGCTTTTGACGCCAGTGCGCTTGATCTTGATAATCTGGCATTTACCTCTATAACCCTGTATTCTTCTGAATCGGGTGAAAGGGCGTACTGAACATTACATTCGCCAATTATACCAATATGCCTGATAATTTTTATCGATAGTTCCCTTAATTTATGATATTCACTGTTGGTTAAGGTCTGAGAAGGTGCAACTACAATACTTTCTCCGGTATGTATGCCAAGAGGATCAAAATTCTCCATATTACAGACAGTGATACAATTGTCATATTTATCCCTTACTACCTCATATTCAACCTCTTTCCATCCTTTCAGTGACTCTTCGACAAGTATCTGGCTTGTATAGTAAAATGCTTTTGAAGCAAGCGCCCGGAGCTCAACCGGATCAGAAGCAAATCCGCTGCCCTGTCCGCCAAGGGTATAAGCAGCCCTGATAATAACAGGAAATCCCAGCTTTTGAGCAGCGTCGAGAGCTTCTTCTACCCCGGGAACTGCTATGCTTCGCGGAGTCAGAACATTGATCTCGTCAAGTTTTTTTACAAAAAGCTCCCTGTCTTCAGTATCCATAATTGCCCTTACAGGTGTCCCGAGAACTCTTACATTATATTTTTCGAAAATGCCTGCCTTGAAAAGTTCAGTTCCGCAGTTTAATGCAGTCTGTCCGCCGAAAGACAATAATATTCCATCTGGTTTTTCCTTTTTAATAACCTTCTCAACAAAATAAGGTGTTACCGGAAGGAAATAAATTTTCCCCGCAAGATCTTCAGACGTCTGTACCGTTGCAATATTCGGATTTATAAGAACAGTATCTATTCCTTCTTCTTTTAATGCCTTAAGTGCCTGAGAGCCAGAGTAATCAAATTCACCTGCTTCCCCAATTTTAAGGGCACCTGACCCAAGTATGATCACCTTGTTTATTATGTCCTTCATCCTTTTCTTTTGAGCCTCAAAAATAAGACAATTTTTGAATTATGGCTTGATTATTATAAAAAATGAATATATTTGCAAACTAAATGAATATATATGCAGAAAACGGAAAGACTTCTGGCTATTGAAAAAGTTATAACGGAAGGAAGCATATCATCACAGGACGAACTGCTAAAAAAACTTAAAGGGCAGGGAATAGAATGCACTCAGGCAACCTTATCAAGAAATCTCAGGCAACTGGGCGTAAGCCGTGGTCCGGATGGCAGGGGAGGATATATGTATTTTTTGCCTGAACCTGCCAGACCTGCTTCTGCCAGGCCCGCAGGCAGATTAAACATAGTTACTGTAATAATTGATATTATTGAGGCAAAAGGCCTGATGGTAATGAAAACAATGCCCGGAAATGCAAGTGCGACAGCATTTTTCATTGACGGTTCAGGCAGATATGAGATTGCCGGTACAATAGCAGGTGATGATACAATTCTTATCATCCCACGCGATGGGGTAAGCCTTCATCAGGTTCATGATTCACTTGAAATTATACTGCCGGGGTTGCATAAACAGATAAAAAAGCGATAAAAATCCCTTAGGAGAATATTATAAAATGAAGACTGTTGAATAAAATAAATTGAATTAAAATGAAAGAAAAAGTTGTTTTGGCGTACAGTGGAGGTCTTGACACTTCTGTGATCCTCAAATGGTTAATTGATAAAGGTTATGATGTTATTGCATTTGTAGCTGATGTTGGTCAGGCGGAAGATTTTGAAGAATGCAGGAAGAAGGCGCTTCTATTGGGTGCTACAAAAGTGATAATTTCAGATTTGAAAAGGGAATTCGTTGATGGCTATGTATATAAGGCTATAATGGCTAATGCACTGTACGAAGACAGGTATCTTCTTGGTACGGCACTCGCACGTCCTCTCATAGCAAAAACCCAGATTGAAGTTGCAAAACAGGAAGGTGCAATGGCAGTTGCTCATGGTGCTACCGGAAAGGGTAACGACCAGGTAAGGTTTGAGCTCTGCTATTATGCTCTTATGCCGGGTGTAAAGGTAATTTCCCCCTGGAAGGACAAAGAGTTTCTGGCGCAGTTCAAGGGAAGAACAGACCTTTTGAAATATGCAGCCGAGAAGAAAATACCGGTTAAAGCCAGTATTGACAAGCCATACAGCGAGGATGACAATCTGATGCATATCAGTCATGAGGCAGGCATCCTTGAGGATCCCATGTATACTTTGCACAAGAACATGCTTGAAAAGATGGTTATGCCGCAGGATGCTCCTGATAAGGAAACAAGGATAGTTGTTCACTTCAAAAACGGAAAACCCGTTAAAGTCGTTAACAAGGACGATGGAACTGTGAAAGATGATTCATATGAACTGTTTATATACCTTAATGATCTGGCAGGTAAAAATGGAATCGGACTACTCGATATGGTTGAGAACAGGTTCGTGGGGATCAAATCACGGGGAGTATACGAAACCCCTGCTGCTACCGTTCTCTATCTTGCACATAAGGATATTGAAGGAATTGCGATGGACAGAGAGGTAATGAGACTTGTAAGCATGCTTTCTCCAAAATTTGCCGAAATCGTTTATAACGGGTTCTGGTTCAGCCCTGAAATGGATTTCCTCATGGCTGCCATTGAAAAGAGCCAGGAACTTATTGACGGAAGCGTACATCTTTGTCTGTATAAAGGAAATATCCTTGTTGAAGGAAGGGAGTCTCCTTCGTCATTATACAATAAAAAACTATCCAGCATGGATATTGAAGGTGGTTTCGATCAGACTGACAGTAAAGGCTTTATAAGGATCAACGCAATCAGGCTGATGGCTCACAGAGCAATCGTTGAGGAGAGTCAGAAAAAATAATTCATTGGCAATGTACTTGGAGATCTGGCGCGGAATTGTCCCTGCCAGTTGTGGGAGGGAGGAAATTTTTTCCTCCTGATATGAATAATAAATTTAAAAGAAATAATATGAAACTCTGGGAAAAAGGAATTGCCCCTGAGCCTGCGATAATTGAGTTTACTGCGGGAAAGGACAGAAAAACTGATCTTGCGCTTACGAAATGGG
>JBBRVC010000049.1:0-24917 GCA_038247205.1 Bacteroidales bacterium | reverse complement strand
GATGATAAATATTCCTCAAGAATTATTGACATTGATATCCTGCTGATGGATATTCATATATTTAATGAACCTGATCTTGTGGTCCCTCATCCGAGAATGCACCAGAGAAAATTTGTATTGCTGCCTTTAAATGAAATATCAGAAGAAATATACCATCCTGTATTAAAGAAAACTGTAAAGACACTTCTTGTGGAGTGTAAGGATGAAAGTATGATAAGGAAATACACATGAACGAATTTACATCAATCCATTATCCGCAAAGCTGTAATAGTCTTTATCTGAGATGATCAGATGGTCGAGCAGCTGGATATCCATAAGGTTGCCGGCCTCTTTAATCTTCTGGGTTATTTTGGTATCCGATTCGCTGGGATTAAGATTGCCGGAAGGGTGGTTATGGCATACAATAATTCCTGATGCGAGGTATTCAATGGCTTTTTTCATCACCATTCTAACGTCCGTTACTGTGCCGCTAACACCTCCCTGGCTAAGCTTCATCATGTTAATAACCTTATTCGACCTGTTCAGGAAAAGGATCCAGAACTCCTCGTGGGCAAGATCTGACAGGATAGGGCTAACGATATCAGCAACATCCTTTGAGCACTTAATTTGCGGCACATCGGGTATCTCGGACAATTTTCGTCTTCTGCCGAGTTCCATTGCAGCAGCAATGGTAACAGCCCTTGCAGGACCTATCCCATGGAGTTTGGTCAGGTCGCTTATTCCAAGCTTGCCCAGTGAGTTGAGGTTGTTATTCACCAGGCTGAGGAGTTCACGTCCCAGATCAACAGCCGATTTATCTTTTGTTCCCGAACTTATCAGTATAGCCAGTAATTCAGCATCACTCAGACTGGCTGTGCCCTTCTGAAGCAATTTTTCTCTGGGTCTGTCATTAACAGCCCAGTCAGTTATTTTTAAAGACATACAGCGAAAATTTGAAATGCAATATAAATAAAGGGAGGGACACTGCAAAAGAATCTGTAAACGGAGTAGCGAAAAATAAAAAAGACCGTATCGGAATGATACAGTCTTTAATATATTTGATTATAGATTATAAGCTGCTTACGTGCTTTACAAGCGATGACTTCAGGTTGGAAGCCTTTTTCTTGTGAATGATATTCTTCTTGGCAAGTTTGTCAAGCATGGAATTCATTTTTGGAAGCAATACAACTGCCTCATCTTTGTTTGTTATCTCACGAAGATTTTTAAGTGCATTACGCATGGTTTTTGCATAATACTTGTTCTTCTCATTCCTTGTTGCGATCTGTCTGATCCTTTTTTCCGATGACTTATGATTTGCCATACTTAGCTGTAATTATCTTCAAATTAATAAATTGTAGTCCATAGGGGAATCGAACCCCTGTTAACAGGATGAAAACCTGACGTCCTAACCACTAGACGAATGGACCATGAAAGAACTTAAAATTGCGGATGCAAAGATAAAGAAACTTTTTTAGCATCAAAATCTTTTTGTACTAAAAAACGTATCTTATTGAAAGTGCACTATTAATTCCACCCCAGCCTGAATAACCAATAAGGTTAATAGTTGGTAAAATATCGAATGAAAGGTTAAGAGGAATCTCATCAAAAGTATACTCAAGTCCAAGTATTCCGTCAACTCCGATGACTGATCCTGTGTAAGTTGCATTCACCCTGGGGTTGTTTCCTGCATCCCAGAATCCAATGTGACCACCGAAACCCCAGAACCAGTTAAGCCCTGGATATTCTCCGGTCCAATGTTCATTTTCATAAAGGCCGGTAATTGAAAAACCTCCCCAACGACTTGCAAGTATCCCCTCAATTGCGTTGGTCTCATTCAAAAAATGCTTTACAGTTAAACCATATGGAACGCCTGCCCGCAATCCGACGCTTGTGCGGTAATCCTGACTGCTGGCTGTAATGTTGAGTGCTGATACAATTGCAAGAACTAATAATACTTTCTTCATCAAATTAATTTTAAAATTTTTTCTCCTTTACAAAAATACAACTATTTAAAAATATTCCACTGAGAATTTCTGTCTATTTATCATTTCAGCAGTTCACCTGACAGCTGTTCGAGGTTACAACCATTAAAATCGCCGGAGCTCATGAACAGGTAAACGGGACTCTTGAACTTTTGTTTTTTCATATGAGAGAACATTTCAGAAGAATCATTTGATATTATAATTTTTTCGTCACCAAATGCATTCCTGACTTTTTGAGCTGATAGGGGAGGAAGTTTTTTATGCTCGATTGCATGAGGATTGTAATACACATAAGCATAAGTGGCTTTGTCAAGCGTTCCCCTGTATTGGGAGAGAAATTCAGCGTTCAGGCTTGAATATGTATGCAGCTCCAGACAGGCACTAATATCAGAGTCGGGATACCGTGCAGCCACTGCTTCAACTGTAGCCTTCACCTTTGAGGGTGAATGAGCAAAATCGAGGTAAGCGATGCCATTCCCGTTCTCAACAAGTTTCTGCAATCTTTTTGATGTACCTTCGAAGCTTTGGATTGCAGTGTAAAAGTCATATTCACTGATACCCGATGCAATACATGCTTCACGGGCTGCAGAAAGGTTTTGCATATTGTGTTCACCGAATATTTTAACCGGAGTAACCCTGTTATGTGTTGCCGCATAGAAGCCTGTTTTGTTCTGAAAGTATCCATGGACTCCATAGGGTACTTTTTTTATGTTCTTTTCAGAAGCAAGGGCAATTTTTTTTGATTCTGCATCATCCGAGAAATAGATGAGCGTACCTCCTTCTGAAATTTTTTCGACGAAAATCCTGAATTGTTCGATATAATTTTCAAAGGTCGGAAAAACGTTCATATGATCCCAGGCTATTCCGTTAAGTATAGCAATGTCAGGCATATATAGATGAAACTTTGGCCTTTTGTCAAGCGCTGAAGTGAGATATTCATCTCCCTCCAGAACAGCAATTTCCGAATCATCGGAAAGGGAAACCATGGTTTCATAACCGTCAATCAATGATCCGACCATATAATCGAATTTGATATTCAGAAATTTGAAAACATGCATTATCATGGCTGTTGTCGTTGTTTTACCATGACTGCCGGCTACAACAATGCGTTTTTTATCTTTGGTCTGGTTATAAATATACTCCGGGAATGACATAATTTTCAGACCAAGCTCTCCGGCTTTGAGCAGCTCGGGATTATCAGATTTTGCATGCATTCCGAGTATTATAGCATCTATGTCAGCAGTAATCTTACCTGGATCCCAGCCCTCTTTGGCCGGCAACAGGTTATAATCTATAAGTCTCGACCTTGCAGGCTCAAAGATCTCATCATCCGAACCGGTAACTGCATATCCTTTTTTGTGCAGGGCAATTGCCAGATTATGCATCACAGCACCGCCTACGGCAATAAAATGAACCCTCATTAAACATCACAGATTAAAATACATTTACGAAGAGATGCCAGTTTGTCTTTTTGCCTGGGAACAAATTCCTGGCCTACAAATCCCTTATATCCGGCATTGACTAAAGCCTTCATTATTGCAGGATAGTAGAGCTCCTGTGTTTCGTCAATTTCGTTCCTGCCGGGATTACCCCCGGTGTGAATGTGTCCTATGTAGGGAATATATTTATTAATATTTTCAATAATATTTCCCTCCATGATCTGCATGTGGTATATATCGTATAAAAGTTTGAGCCTTTCTGATCCCACCATTTCGCAGAGTGCCGCACCCCAAGTCGTTTTATCGCATTGATAATCCTTATGTCCGTAGCTGTTAAGCAGTTCCATAAGTATAGTAACACCATGTTTTTCTGCTGAAGGCATAATTTTTCTCAGTCCTTTTGCACAATTTATCAATCCTTCATTATCATTCTGTCCTTCCCTGTTACCTGAGAAGCAGATCAGGTTTGGTACGCCGGCTGCAGCAGCCTTTGGGATCATTGCTTCAAAGTCGGCAATAAGCTTCTCATGATTTTCAATACGATTGAATCCCTTTGGTATGCCAAAGTCAGTGGCATAACCAACAGCACATTTTAGTCCGTGCTTATTAACGGTCGCCCAGTCTTTTTCGTGCAGAAGCTCGATTGATTCAATTCCCATTTCCGTGCAGGCTTTTGCAAGATCTTCAAGTGGAATATCGTCATAACACCACTGGCTAACCGAATGGTGGATATTTCCCTTAAGTTTCTGATCCTCCTTTCCATCGGTTGATCCTGCGAAGCTTTTGGTAAAAGGCGCTCCTGCAGCAACCACTGCAGCTCCGGTCATACTTCCTATCATGTTTCTCCTTGTCATGGTTTATAATTATTAATTGTCTTATTATTTTAATGTTGTCCCTGGCCACTGAGAGAGGTTCATGACGCTTATCTCAGTATTTTCCACAGCTCCCTCAGGCAGGAGCAACACTTTCAGTGGGGTATCTGAGTCGGCCCCGAGGATGAATTCAAAACCAACCATCACCGTTCCCGGATTCTGAGCATCATAAGTACGGGTTGGAACGGTACTCCAGGTCTTCATTGTAACTTTTGCCGGCTGAATTACCTTCAGTATCAGTTTTTTGCCATTTTTTTCAAGTTCCACAGTATTACTTCCTGTAATCTTAACAATGGCTGAAGTCAGCATATTCCAGCGGATCAATGTCTCGGATGAAAGTGCTTCCAGTTCATCCAGAATCATGACATACCGGCTGTCAACAATAGTTATTCCCCTGACTGATTTTTTCAAATGACCTTTATAAACCGTGCTAATATCCGAAACGGCATTTATCATTGAAGATTGCCCCGAATAGTCCGTAATCGCAGCATATCCTTCGACTCTCTGATGTTGATTATTTATTGTTAGTGTATTGTGAATGAGGTTGTTATATCTGAACACATCCCAGCGTTGAGAGTTCTGCGCCAAACCCCAGAGGCTTACACCTGCGGTTTCAAGCGAATTATAGTCTTGCATCCCTGCATCCATTGCCCACCTTTCACCATTGGCTTCCATTATAAAACTACCCACATCCATGTGTCCGTGATTCACCGATGGTGATCCGCCTTTGAACCCAACAAATATTGCATCGGGATCAGTCCATGAAGACCGCATCAGTGCAACAGGGTTCTTACCCTGGCCAACAAAGATATTCTCTGAAGGTGGAGAGATATTGTTTATTGAAGTTCCGGCACCCCATATAATTGCAGCCGGAAGAATCCGGTCGTTCGAAGGGTTTCCATTCATCATATGATTTCTCTCGGACCATAACAGAGACGGATCATTAAGGTTGCTTGCGAGCCAGAACATTGCAGGCTGCATTCCTCCCCCGGCACCGCAATCAGAATAGTTGAAGCTGTTCCCTGAGGGACCAGTCATGTTTTCGAGGTATTTTGCAGTTTTGAAAAATCCGGGATTTATAGTCAAACCGTAGTCTTTTCCGTAAACTTTTTCCATAGCGCTGAGAAACAGGATGTTGAAACTGGTTCCATAGCCCCAGTAGCCATAACCTTCAGGATATGCACCATCGGGCTGGTAGTCTTCCATGGGGAGTGTTATTGAATTAACAGCACGTTCGATGATGTAACGGGCCAATTCCTTTTCATCTTCATAGACAGCAATGGCACCAAAAGTCATTCCGGCATTACAAACCTGGTTCCAGTTATGAGAAGCTTTTACCCATCCGTTATTAATAGAATCAAGAGATGGCTTGAGACCCTTTTCAATAATCGCTTCCTTAATAACTTTCCTTGTTTCATCTGAAAGATCTTTATAAAGCCAGTCATAACCAATAGATGCAGCCATTGTCATTTCTGCCACATCGAGAAAATGTGATGGATTCCAGTCTGTAAATGCTGATATTGCGAGCAATTCCTTTTCAGCCCTTTCAATATATTGGTTTTCAGAAGTCATACGCCATGAATATGACAGATAGAATATTCGTCGGAGAGATTCTCTTGATATGGCGAGAAGCCTCCTGCCTGTTACAATTCTTTCAACCGGCTGTTCTGAAATTATTTTGTCAGATTCACTGATGATAAAACTCCCGGTTCGCTGCCAGATGCTGTCGGATACTATAGTTTGTCTTAAGGCCGCTTCTTCACCATTAAGAAGAAGTAATCTTGGATGATCGGGCAGTTTCTTTGTAAAAGGACTCTTTTCCACGCTTGTACAGCCGGCAATGCCAATCAGCCATACAATTAAAAAGAATTTATTAATCAGGAGGTTAGCTTTCATTTTGTCTTTGTATTAGGAACTGTAAAGTAATGAAAAATCTTTATATAGATCTTTCAGTTTATGTCTTATATTTGCGTAGGTAAGACTGTTTGTATGAAAATCCCATCACGTTACGAGTACAAGACCGGGCATTCTGTTGAGCTTCTTGTTAGCGGGGAGCCATATTTTGCAGCATTGGAAAAAACTATCGATGAGGCTGAAAAATACATACATTTTCAAACGTATATTGTTGATGAGGACGAAACAGGCATACGGATTATCAATGCGTTGATAAGAGCCGCAAAAAGAGGGGTTCGTGTCTATTTTCTTCTCGATGCCTATGGAACAAGCTATCTTACCGGAGGACTTATAAAGAGTATAGAAGACTCAGGAATTTTTTTACGTTTTTTTTCACCCTCATTTATAACAAATGGTTTTCACCTGAGCCTTAGGCTACATCATAAAGTAATTCTGGCAGATGGCGATACTGCAATCATAGGAGGGATGAACGTTGCCAACCGTTACCATGGTTCTAATGAAAAAAAAGCGTGGCTCGATTTTGCAGTGAAGATTAAAGGCCCGGAGTGTGCTCGCACACTTGATATCCTAAAGAAGACATGGAATAAAACTTTTATTTCGAAGCTGGAGCGATCGTCGGAAATGGTACACAATCCAATCTTTCAAAGGGAGAATATACACCTGAAGGTTCTTCAGAATAACTGGTACAGGAATAAGATTGAGATCCTGAAGAGTTACAGATATGCACTAAGGCATTCACAGAACAGGATGATAATGTTTGCCAGTTATTTTCTTCCGGGTCGTAATGAGCGCAGGCTTCTGCGAAATGCAAGCCGCAGGGGTGTGGATATCAAAATCGTACTTGCAGCTGACTCAGATGCTCCTGTTTTTAAGCGGGCTACCAGTTTCTTATACGGATTTATACTCAGAAATAATATCCGCATTTATGAATACCTGCCCTCTAACCTGCATGCAAAGGTTGCTACGGTCGACGGAAAATGGAGTACAATTGGAAGCTATAATTTTAATCACCTGAGTGATTATGGAAGCATTGAATTAAATGTTGATATTTCAGATACAAGATTTTCGGGGAAATTTGAGACTCAGTTGCTTCAAATTATCAAGAGAGATTGCCGGCAAGTTACAATTCAGGATTATCTGCGCGGCAGATCGTGGTACAAAAGACCGTTTGAATGGTTTTCATACCAGATGATAAGGCTCCTGATGCGAGTAATGTTTTTACTTACGTCCAGAAAAAAATAGGTGCACAAGATCTTGTGCACCTACAATTTTTTTGCACTTGTGCACAAAATTTTGTGCCCCTGCAAATATTCTAAAATTGATGGAACCCCATCGAAACAAATTCCATAACGGCCGGTAATGATGCCCTCCAGTATGTCCAGGTGTGACCTCCGTCGCGAACCCTGAATTCGTGAGGGATCTCTTTCTTTCTCAATGCTATGTGTGCCAGCGAATTGCCTTCATAAAGAAAATCATCATCTCCGCAATCTATGTACCACCTGACTGCTTTTTTCTGTATATCAGGCATGTTTTCAATAAGACTGAAAACGCTGTATTTTTTAAAATAGGATTCTTTATCAGTGTCTGTAATTCCTTCAACGCCCTGCCATAGCCTGTAATTTTTTAATTCCTCAATATTTTTAGGTCCGGTGGCGGCGCTCAATGGACATGCAGATGAAAAAAGCTCAGGATGATGCAATGCATAAACAAATGTTCCTTCTCCACCCATAGATAATCCGGAAATTGCGCGATACCTCTTATCTCCTTTTATCCGATATGTTTTTTCAATGAAGGGCATGAATTCCTGAAAGAAAAAGTCTTCATACGACCATTCCCCTTTAATATCATTGACATAACCACGTCTGCCTGTATTGGCATCAGGCATTACAATGATCATAGGTGTTGCATTGCCGCTATTTATTGCCAAATCCGCGACATGCAGTACTTCTCCGAATTGAACCCATCCTGTCTGGTCATCTCCTGCGCCGTGCAAAAGATACAGAACAGGATAGCTACGGTTTGATGTTTCATAATCGGGAGGGAGGTAGATGGCATATTTTCTCTCCATTTTTAATAATTTACTGGATACAGACAAGTTATCCATAACTTTCCCGGTCTGTGCAGAAACGAACACTACAATCATCAGAAAGATTAGTGCAACAGATATTTTCTTCATAGATTAAATTTTAAAATGCTAATTAATCAGAAAGATATCATAAAACTTTCGGATTTGTGAAATTTTTTTTCCTCCTGTTCCATTTATCATGGACATTAAAATGTAACATTGCATTTGTGAACTATTTCCCGTAACATATGTTAGTTCGTGGTCGTCGTATAATCAATTACCAGGTGGAAAATAAATGATTAAAATTGTGTAGAATTTGTCAGAATGAAACTCTCACTGTTTAACATATCAAATTTCAAAGTGGACGGCGGTGCAATGTTCGGTGTTGTACCAAAAGTATTATGGTCGAGAGTATATTCATCTGATGAAGACAATCTTATAGTTCTGACTTTAAGATCTTTGGTCGTTGAAACAGTTGGTAAGGTTATCCTAGTTGATACCGGCTGGGGGAATAAGCAGGATGAAAAGTTTTTTCGACATGTCTACCTGCATAACGGCGATGGATTGATAGGAGGTTTGAAGAGCAAAGGATACAAGCCTGAAGATATAACCGATGTCTTTCTTACGCATCTTCATGCTGATCATTGCGGCGGTGCAGTGAAACATAAGGAAAGCGGCACTGGGTATGAACTCACTTTCCCAAATGCCGTACATCATGTCAGCAGATCTCAATGGGAGTGGGCCATGAAGAATAACCCACGGGAAGAAGATGCGTTCCTTGAGGAAAATATACTTCCGATTCAGGCGAGTGGACGGCTTAACCTTGTTGAGGGTGAAACTGAACTATTCCCCGGCTTTTCAGTTTTCATTTGTTCCGGTCATACTCCGGGACTTATGATTCCAAAAATCAGATATGGTGACAAAACCCTGGTTTATGCCGGTGATCTGATACCGACACTTGCTCACATTCCGCTTATTTGGAATATGAGCTATGACATTGAGTCACTGAGGACTATTGAGGAGAAAAAAATGATTCTTACCGAAGCGCTTCAAAAAAATCATATCCTTGTTTTTCAGCATGATCAGCATGTAGAATGCTGTACACTGGAATTTACAAGCAAAGGCATCCGGGCTAAGGAGAAATTTAATTTATCTGAGGTGATATAAAAGCCCCGTCTGTATTTTCTTTGCTTCATAAATCAATTGTTCTTACATTTGATAATTCTTCTCAAATAATTCATTGTTAATTAAATAACAAAACTTGTTATGGCAGAATTTATTTATGAGAAACCTTTTCAGATCGAAAAGGACTTAACAAAATACAGACTGTTGAATAAAGATTTTGTCAAAGTCATTGAAGCCGGGGGGAAAAAAATACTTTCCGTCGATCCGAAAGGACTTGAACTGCTCGCCAGGGAAGCTGTTTCCGATATTTCATTTTTTTTTCGCTCTTCTCATCTGGAAAAGCTTGCAGCGATTCTTGATGATCCGGAAGCAACAGATAATGACCATTTTGTGGCTTACATGATGATCCATAATGCTGTAATATCCTCGGCTGGAGAACTTCCTGGTTGCCAGGATACAGGTACTGCCATTGTAATTGGCAAAAAGGGCGAACTGGTCTGGACCGGTGTTAATGATGCTCTGCATCTGTCAAAGGGAATCTTTAATACATTTCAGGAAAAAAACCTGCGTTACTCACAGGTTATTCCTTACTCCATTTTTGAAGAAAAAAACTCGGCAACCAACCTTCCTGCACAGATAGATATCTATTCAACAGAAGGCAATTCATATGAATTTCTCTTTATTACAAAAGGTGGCGGCTCTGCAAATAAAACATTTCTCTACCAACAAACCAAGTCTCTTCTCAATGAGGAATCACTTATAAAATTTGTTAAAGAAAAAATCAAAGATCTTGGTACTTCTGCCTGTCCTCCTTACCATCTTGCCCTCGTTATAGGCGGAACTTCTGCAGAAGCTACTCTAAAAACTGTCAAAGAGGCATCGGCAGGTTATCTCGATCATTTACCTTCATCCGGTAATGCCAGTGGTCGGGCTTTTCGTGATATGGAATGGGAAAAGAAAATAGAGAAGATATGTCATGAGTATGGAGTCGGGGCACAGTTTGGCGGCAAATATTTTGTTCATGATGTCAGGGTCATCAGACTTCCGAGGCATGCTGCATCATGCCCGGTTGGACTCGGAGTAAGTTGCAGTGCTGACAGAAATATTAAAGCAAAGATCAATGAAAACGGAATTTTCCTTGAAGAACTTGAAAGAAATCCGGCACGCTTTAAGCCGGCGAAGGCACCTGAGCTTGAAAAACCCATTGAGGTTGATCTTGACCGGCCGATGAAAGAAGTTCTGGCCCAGCTTACAAAATTTCCTGTAAAAACCCGACTAAATCTGAAAGGAACTCTCATTGTTGCCCGCGACATAGCACATGCCCGGATTAAAAAGCTTATTGATGAGGGAAAGCCCATACCCGAATACTTCAGGAACCATCCTGTTTATTATGCAGGTCCGGCCAAAACACCTCCGGGAATGGCCTCCGGCAGCTTTGGGCCGACGACAGCCGGAAGAATGGATACTTATGTTGATTTGTTCCAGGATTTTGGCGGATCGCTCATTATGCTTGCCAAAGGAAATCGCAGCAGGCAGGTGATTGAGGCTTGTCAGAAACATGGCGGATTTTATCTTGGGTCGATCGGAGGGCCGGCTGCCATTCTGGCCGCAGAAAATATCAAATCAGTAGAAATAGTTGATTTTGAAGATCTTGGTATGGAGGCGGTAAGAAAGATTTGTGTTGAGAATATGGCAGCATTTATTATTACTGATGATAAGGGGAATGATTTTTTTGATGAATTTAATAATCATTAACCCTGACTTCAGATACATAGGTTGAGGCATTAAACCGGATAGATGAATCCAAATGTGATGAGTATAATATAGGAGAGGACAGACTTTTTAGTCTATTTCTTCAATTATAAAAATTTCATTTCGGTCTAACCCGAGCCAGTATTTAATCGAATTTTTTCTGACGAGTTCCCAGTAAATATTACTGTCAAGGCCGTAAATGAAGCTGATCTCTTTTAATTCGCTGCTTATCTTTTGAGCTATTTCCGGTTTCAAAGACACTCTTATTTTATGATTCAGATATGAAAATTCTGCAGAAGGGAGTTTCAGAGTGTCGCTGCTGATGGTTAGTAATCCGTGGCCCGGAGTAGCGCCTGTACTTACCTGCAGACCGTCATTCATGCAGCTCAAAGGCGGCATCGATCCGGCGAGAGATGTTACCCGGAATTCATCAACACCTGTATTAAAATATTCTCTTGCCCTTATACCCATCTTTACACCTACTATTGCAAACACCCCCAGATGCCTGTGAAGCTCATTGGCAATAACTCCTGAAGACCATTCATTCAATCCGTATTTGCTGATAATTTCAGTTACCGAAGGATTGACATCATCAAAATAAAACGAAGGATCAACCGGCATTATCTTAATTACTTGATTTCCGGGAACCGTTTCTCCTTTAAGTATTTTTATTATTCCGGTTTTCAGTAATGATTTTTCCAATGGGGAACTCTCAAAGTTTTCTCCTGCGGTAACATTTTTAAACATCTCCGGGAAATGAAGATAAAGGGGTATCATTTCATCATTTCCTGAAAAAGAAAAACTATGTATATTAACACTTGGCAAATCGAAGAAACCGGTTATGCCTTTTGAATAGACATTTTTTATCAGGGAGATTTCCTCTATCAATTCATCAGTGAAGAAACGCTGCTCTCCGTAACCTTCAACAGCCCTTACAGGTATTTCATTATTAATTACAGCAGCAACAGACTTATTATCAATGTTATAATTGTAGTCTTTCTTATCTTTCAATCCATTTCCACTCCAGATTATTTCCTTAACACTGATTTTAAATTCAGGCAATTCCGTTAGAGCAATGGAAGCGGTGGTCATTCCGCCCATACAAACAAATTTTATTTTGGTTTTTTCAAAGGCAAGGATTTCTTTAATCAGATCGATACTCCCAGGTGCTTTTTGAATTTCAATATCACCCTCAGCACCCCATTTTATCTCCGCGGCAATGCTTCGTAACGGGGATTTGTACAAGAATTCCCTGTTTATGCCTACAGGAATTCCTTCATGATGAAATGAATTCAAAAGGCTTTTTACCTTAATAAATGAGCTTCCAGCATCAAGGGTCCCTGAGGTTACTGTTATACCCAGAATCCTTACATCTGGTGATGCCAGAAGCATTATTATTGCTCTAATATCATTTATTCCTCCGTCAGTATCAATTATCAGATAATGAGAGGGTTTCCATGGATGCGCATATATATTGAGACATAAAAGCAAGCCAATTAGAATAATTTTCAGGGTTCTCATAAAAATTTTGTTGATTTTGAAGTTGTGTAAAATTAACACTTAAAAAGATATTTCCCCAAAACCATTTTGGCTCATGATTGGTTGTAATATTTTTTTTATCTTGACGGACTGTTTTTTAGCGAATTTTTTACTCTATGAAGAAATTTCTTATCTGGTTCTTACCGGGGTTAATTCTAGGTGTGGTCATTATCCTTGGAAGTGGTAAAGTCATGACACTGACATCCAAAAACGACTATTGTGTTTCTTGTCATATCCATCCTGCAGCTGACATGGCCTGGAAAAAGTCAGTTCATTATGATACAAGGTCTGGTTATAGGGTTGGATGTGTTGAGTGTCATCTTCCACCCAAAGGCCCTGGTTATCTCTGGGCAAAAGGTACAACCGGTCTGCGTGATTTATGGAGCTACTGGACAAAAGATTCTGCATCATTTGACTGGGAAGAGCGCAGCCGGCTTGAAGTTGCCCGCGGGCATGTCTTTGAGAGCAGTTGTATTAAGTGTCATGAAAATTTATTTCCTGCAAAGCTTACAAAAGCCGGTGAGGATGCTCACCTTTATTATAACCAGAAAAAGGGACCTGAGCTGCACTGTATAAACTGTCACCTCAATGCGGGCCATTATATGGAAGGTTATACGCATGGCAGCAATGAAACTTTCGGAAAATTGTCCACAGCGCCGAAGGAGATCTTTACTGAATCTTCAACGGTTACTGAATTCGAGCCTTTTACTGAAAAAATTCCAAAATCTGCCATCACTTTTAATATGGTAGCTATCCCGGGAGGAACTTTTAAGATTGGAAGCCCGGCCGACGAACCCTTCAGAAAAGAAGATGAAGGACCTGTCAGAGAAATTGAGATCAGCCCTTTCTTTATGGCAGAGATAGAGGTTACCTGGGATGAGTACCTCGCATTTTATGCTCAGACAGCGGCTGAGGGGAGATCAACGGATACAGAAGGATTAAGAAATAATGGAGCTTCTGAAACAGATGCAATCTCCGGAGCCACACCTCCTTATGGACAGCCTGATCAGGGATGGGGAATGGGTAAAAGACCCGCAATTTCATTTTCTTATCATGCAGCTGCAACTTATTGCAAGTGGCTGTCACAAGTAACCGGCAAAACTTACCGCCTTCCTACGGAAGCAGAGTGGGAGTATGCATGCAGGGCAGGTACAGCAGGGCCATATTTCTTCCCCGGTGATCCGAAAAAATTCGAGAAGAGTGGTTTGAAAGCCAGAATATTCGGGAATGATACTGCAGTTATTAATACATATGTGATATACAAAGGCAATAGTCCGGGAAAAACCCAGCCTGCCGGCCAGGTAAGCCCGAATCCTTTTGGTTTGAAGAATATGCCGGGTAATGTTGCTGAATTCTGCAGTGACTGGTATCAGGCCGATACGTATGCGAGTTATCCTGAAGGGATCGTTAAAGATCCGACCGGACCTCAAGAGGGAATAGAACATGTAATACGGGGAGGATCATTTCTGAATGAGGCAGGTATCCTGCGAAGTGCAGCGCGCGATTACACAAGGACAGAAGCCTGGCTCAGGACCGACCCTCAGATGCCAAAAAGCATATGGTGGTATTCCGATTGCTTTAATGTCGGATTCAGGGTTGTGTGCGAATTTGATGAGAAAACCGGGCTGAAATAGAAGGACATTATTCATAAACCGATTAATAAAGAGCAAATAGACTTAATTTCCTTTGTAATTTAATTTAAAAAAAACCTATATTTACACATAGGATACTTCACAGAGAAACTTAATCATTGAAACTAATTCTCATAAAATCATTCCTCACATGAAAAATTCCAGTATTTCAAGACGTAATTTTTTGGGTAAAACGGCGGTCGCAGGGGTAGCAGGAATTGTTGTTCCTTCGATCTTGTCCGGATGTGCCCGTGACAGTAAAAAAGTAGTGGTTGTTCCTGAATTTCTTGATCAGGCTCCTGATGGTCCGGTTTTAAAAGCCGGAATTGTCGGATGCGGCGGAAGAGGAACCGGAGCAGCAATTAACTTCCTTAGTGCAGGACCAAATCTTCAGGTAGTTGCATTAGGCGACACCTTTCAGGATCGTGTTGATAGCTGCAGAGCTGCCATCCTGAAACAAAAGGGACAGGAAGTGCCTGTTGAAAATTGTTTTGTAGGATTTGATGCTTTCCAGAAAGTGATCGATGCCGGGGTTGATATTGTGATTCTTGCAACACCTCCTTCCTTCCGTCCTGAGCATCTGGCAGCTGCCATTCAGGCTAAAAAACATGTGTTTGCTGAAAAGCCTGTTTGTGTTGACCCTGTCGGAGCAAGATCGGTAATGGCTACCGGACAGAAGGCACTCGGAATGGAATTGAACATAGTTACAGGAACACAGCGGCGTCACCAGCGCGACTATATGGCTACATACCAGCAGGTTGCTCAGGGTGAAATCGGTGATATCGTTGGCGGTAATGTATACTGGAACGGAGGAAAACTGTGGCACCGTGAAAATGATCCTAAATGGAGCGAGATGGAGTGGATGATTCGCGACTGGGTTAACTGGACATGGCTCTCGGGTGATCATATTGTTGAGCAGCACGTTCATAATCTTGACGTTATGAACTGGTTCTCCGGTTCACATCCTGTTAAAGCAGTTGGAATGGGTTCACGTCTTCGTCGTGTAACCGGTAACCAATACGATAATTTCAGTATCGACTTTACATTTGAAAATGGCATTCATCTGCATAGCATGTGCCGTCAGATAGACGGATGCGCGAACAGTGTATCAGAAAGAATTCAGGGATCAAAAGGCTCAACTAACTGCCAGAACTCAATTCTTGATCTGGCGGGAACTGAGACATGGAAATATGAATATCCTCTTGATGCAGACGGCAAACCAACAAGACGTGTCAGTGTGGATCCTTATGTGCAGGAGCATATTGACCTTGTTACAGCAATCCGTACAGGGAAGCCGATAAATGAAGCAGAGAATACAGCTATTTCCACACTGGTTGCTATTATGGGACGCATTTCAGCATACACAGGTAAAGAAACTACCTATGAAGAGATGATGAATTCAGATCTGAAACTTGGACCCAAAATTTACGAATTTGGTACTGTTGATATTGATAAATCGATTCCTGTTGCCGGATTGGCTTATGTTCCACCGGTAGAGAATGGTAAAAAATAATACAAAAATCCTTTATGATTAGTTCCAGAAGAGATTTTTTAAAGAAAGCAACTGCAACGGGAGCCGCCATAATAGCTGCTCCCGCAGTTTTTGGAACCGGTTTATACTCCGGTCAGAAAAAAGCAGCCGACGCAACCGCTCCCTTTAAGTTAAAGTATGCTCCCAGCATAGGTATGTTCCGCGAGCATGCCGGTAAAGAGATCGCTGATAATATAAAGTTCTGTTACGACATGGGATTCAGGGCTATGTTTGACAATGGCCTGATGTCACGTCCGCCGGAAGAGCAGGTAAAAATTGCCGATGAAATGAAGAGGCTTGGGATGGAGCTGGGGCCGTTTGTTCTTTATGCTGATTTTGCCGTGACATCTTTTGTGCTTGATAAACCGGAGGTACGTGAAATGCTGGTTAACAAGATGAAAGAAGGTGTTGAGGTAGCTAAAAGAACCGGGGTTAAATGGGCACTTGTTGTCCCGGGAAGATATGATGAAAAGCTTCACAGGGATTTTCAGACAGCAAATGTTATTGATAATCTAAGGTACTGCTGTGATGTTGTTGAACCGGAGGGACTTACAATTGTACTGGAGCCATTGAATACAATAAAAAATCATCCCGGTTTGTTCCTCACGGGAATACCACAGGCATATTCCATTTGCAGGGCTATTGACAGGCCTTCATGTAAAATCGTTGATGATGTTTATCACCAGCAGATAACCGAGGGTAATCTGATCCCGAATATAGAAGCTGCATGGAGCGAAATCGGTGCGTTTCATTGCGGTGACAATCCAGGAAGAAATGAGCCTGGAACGGGCGAGATAAACTTTAAGAATGTATTCAAATACATCCATAGCAAAAATTACGAAGGTGTTATTTGCATGGAACATGGTTTAAGCGAAAGGACCAGGGAAGGCGAAGCAAGATGCATTCAGGCTTACAGAGATGCGGATAGCTGGAGTTAATTCTGAAACTTTTTGAATCATTTTGACGGAAGGCGGCCAAGATATTCGTTCGTCGACTCAACTTCGGCATAACTTCTTAGAGTACTTAAGGTTTTCATGTATATTTAAATCCATTAAAATCGGAGAAGTGAAACTGTTATCTGCCTTAATATTAACAATTACAAATAAAATACAATCTTTTATAGTTCTCATCATTTTTGCATTAATGATGCTGACAATAGGTTTCAGAACTGATAAAAGAAAACCTTTTCGAAATTATGTAGTTCTGGTTTCCCTGGATGCATTCCGGTGGGATTACAATACACTTTATAATACTCCGAATCTGGATAGAATTGCCAAAGAGGGAGTAAAGGCAGACAAGCTAATCGCGTCTTTTCCTACAAATACTTTTCCAAATCATTATTCAATAGCTACAGGTCTCTATCCCGACCATCACGGACTTATCAACAACAGTTTTAATGCTCCTGACCTTGGTATGTTTTACAGAATGGGAGACAGGGCTGCTGTGGAAAATCCTGATTTCTATGGGGGTGAGCCAATCTGGGTCACAGCAGAAAAGCAGGGTGTAAAAACTGCTTCATTTTTCTGGGTTGGATCGGAAGCTCCCATAGGAGGAATTCATCCAACATACTGGAAGAAATATGATGAATCTGTAACATACCACGAGAGAATAGATTCGGTAATCAAATGGCTCGGTTATCCGACCTCGAAACGTCCTGAACTGGTCACCCTGTATTTTGATGAGCCCGACGCTATAAGTCACGATTATGGACCGGTTTCGCCGGAAACAGGTAAGGTTGTGGAAAGCCTTGACAGCCTGATGGGTGTACTGAGGTCAAAACTTGCAACACTGCCCGACGCGGACAGAATCAACCTGATTATATTATCTGATCACGGAATGGCAAGTGTCTCAGAGAATAAATACATCAGCATTAAATCAATTGTTCCCGATAGGATGGTAGAATCGATCACGGGAAGCAATGCAGTATACATGATAGATCCGGAGGAAGGCAAGATGGATAGTGTGCTTTTACTGCTTAACAGGTCGGAGGGGCTTAAAGCATGGATGAAATCGGAGGTGCCTGAGAAATGGAACTTTGGAACCCATCCGCGTATACCGGAAATTGTTGTTGTTGCAGACAGCTCATGGAGTATTGGAACCAGACCAGATGGTTCATCGATAAGAGGAGGAGCTCATGGGTTTGATAATTATAATCCGGAAATGTTTTCAATCTTTTATGCTGCAGGACCTTCATTTAAAAAGAATTACAAGGTTAAGGAGCTTTATAATGTTGATATCTATAACCTTGTCTGCAGGCTGCTTGAAATAAAGCCTTCTGAAAATGATGGAAATCCGAAGCGTATAAGGAAGATGCTGAGATAATTATTTCTAAAGAGCGTTCCTGCCCCTAAATCCCCTGAAGGGGACTTTGAATACGTTTTATCTTTTTAACTCTCTGAACATCAGTGTTTTCTCTGTGCCACTCAGTGTAAGTTCTTCTATTGATTAATTTTTGTCTCCATTGCAGGCTTTTACCTCTAAATCCCCCAGGGGGGACTTGAAGACGAAATCAATTTAACGCAGAGGCCGCAAAGTTTCAAATCCGAAGGTCGCAGAGTTTCTTTTCTCTGCCACTAAGGCACCAAGACACTAAGGTTCACTAAGGTATTTAGCTCACGCTTCATTCCTTATTGCTGATTTTGCGTTTCCGAAATATTTCCGTATAATTATTACTATATTACACTAAATCTTGCGTTGCACCTTTACCCTATGAACCGCTCACTATCTGTTGAAGAGATAAAAACCCATCCTGACAGGGTTTGGGATATTATTGTAACAGGGGGTGGAGCGACAGGTTTGGGTATTGCTCTTGATGCAGTTACACGAGGTTATAAGACGTTGTTGCTCGAGCAATCTGATTTTTCAGCAGGCACATCTTCAAGAAGTACAAAACTCGTGCATGGAGGGGTAAGGTATCTTGCCCGGGGTGACCTCTTCCTGGTCATTGAAGCTCTTAAAGAAAGAGGTCATATTCTTAAGAATGCCCCGCATCTGTCATCAAATCAAGAATTTATAATTCCTGTTTATACATGGTGGGATGTATTTATGTATACGGTAGGACTTAAATTTTATGATCTGCTGTCAGGAACTCTCAGTCTTGGGAAATCTTATTTTATAGGTAAAGATAAGACATTAAAAAGAATACCTCTTTTAAGAAGGGAATCATTGCTGGGAGGAGTAGTCTATCATGATGGTCAGTTTGACGATGCCAGGCTGGCTGTCTCTCTTGCACATAGCAGTGTGGATAATGGTGGTACTGTTCTCAACTATTTCAAGGTTAATGATCTGTTGAAGGATCAAAAAGGCAGGGTCGACGGAGTAAGTGCTGTTGATCTGGAATCCGGACAGGCATATAAGATAAGGTCGCGGCTTGTAATTAATGCAACAGGAATATTTGCTGACAACATTCACCTGATGGATGATAAATCGTCAAAACCTACAATCCGGCCAAGTCAGGGAGTACATCTGGTACTTGATAAATCTTTCCTGAGAAGCGATTCGGCCATAATGATCCCGAAAACGGATGACGGGCGGGTGCTATTTGCGATTCCCTGGTATGATAAAGTAGTTGTTGGAACAACAGATACACCTATCGAGACAATCACAATGGAGCCTGTCCCTCTGAAGGATGAGATCAATTTTATACTTGAAACTGCAGGAAAATATCTTGTTCATCCTCCCAGCAGGCAAGATGTTCTGAGCATTTTTGCAGGACTGCGGCCATTAGCCGCAACCGGAAAAACTTCATCAACAAAAGAGGTCTCGCGGCGACACAAAATAACTCTTTCAGCATCCGATTTACTGACAGTAATAGGAGGGAAGTGGACAACCTACCGTTGTATGGCAGAAGAGGTTCTTGACAGAGCTATTAGCGCAGGGATCCTGGAAAAGCGAAAATGTGTCACTAAAAATCTGAACCTGGATAGTGGTAGCTTAAGCAAATGTCACGACAGGTTCAGCATCTATGGTAAGGGAGCTGATGAAATCAGGATGATGATTATTGAAAACGGTGACCTTGGCCGGCTTGTAAATCCGGCACTTCCATATACTGTTGCAGAGATGATATGGATTTGCAGGAACGAGATGCCACAAACACTGACCGATATTCTCGCCAGAAGAACCAGAGCTCTTTTCCTCGATGTTAATGCCAGTGTTCAGATGGCTCCATGGGTTTGTCAGCTTCTTGCAAAAGAAAGCGGGCGTGATGAAAAGTGGCAGCAGGATCAATTAGAAACTTATAACAGAATGGTAATGAACTATCTGTAGAAATCTAACCAACGAAATATATAGAAATGAAAAATTATATCCTTGCTCTTGATCAGGGAACTACAAGTTCACGTGCAATCATTTTTGACAGGAACGGTCTTCCTGTTTCGACTGCCCAGAAAGAATTCACACAGTTTTATCCTCAGCCGGGGTGGGTTGAGCATGACCCCGATGAGATCTGGTCAACCCAGGCCGGAGTAGCCCTGGAGGCCATTACTAAAGCAGGAATAAAAAGCAATGATATCGCTTCTATTGGAATTACAAACCAGCGGGAGACAACGGTTGTCTGGGAAAGATCAACCGGGAAGCCGGTTTATAATGCAATTGTATGGCAGGACAGAAGGACTGCGGATTTTTGCGACAAGCTTAAAAATGATGAGCTGAGCCAAACGATTCAAAGCAAGACCGGCCTGATAATAGATGCATATTTTTCAGCAACAAAGATTCACTGGATACTCAATAATGTAAAAGATGCACGCCGGAGAGCTGAAAACGGAGAACTGGCTTTTGGTACTATCGATTCATGGCTGGTTTGGAACCTCACGGGTGGAAAAATGCATTTAACCGATGTTACGAATGCCTCAAGAACAATGTTATTCAATATCCATTCTTTGGAGTGGGATGATGAATTACTAAAGATATTTGATATACCAGTCAGTATGTTACCGGAGGTTAAATCGTCAAGTGAAATATATGGTGAAACCTCGGGCCATTTTTCTTCATCAATTCCAATTGCAGGTGTTGCCGGTGATCAGCAGGCCGCACTTTTCGGACAGATGTGCATCGAACCCGGAATGGTCAAAAATACTTACGGCACGGGATGCTTTATGGTTATGAACATTGGTACAAAACCCATTGAATCAAAAAGCAAGCTTCTCACAACAATTGCATGGAAGATAGGTAAAGAAACTCATTATGCCCTTGAAGGAAGTATCTTCATTGCCGGTGCAGTTGTCCAGTGGCTGCGTGATGGTTTGGGAATTATAAAGAAATCAGGTGATGTGGAGGAACTGGCATCGAAGGTTAAAGATTCGGGAGGTGTCTATTTTGTCCCAGCTTTTGCAGGGCTTGGAGCACCGCACTGGAACCAGCATGCCCGGGGAACAATTGTGGGTATAACACGGGGCACGACATCTTCTCACATAGCAAGGGCAGCCCTCGACAGTATTGCATATCAGACACTTGAGGTATTGCTTGCAATGCAAAACGACTCAGGTGTACAAATAAGACAGTTGCGGGTCGATGGCGGGGCAACGATAAACAACCTCTTGATGCAGTTTCAGTCTGATCTTTTGCAGGCTGATGTCGTAAGGCCAAAGATTACAGAGACTACAGCCCTGGGAGCTGCATACCTGGCCGGACTTGGCGTTGGTTTTTGGAGCAGTATCGATGACATAAAAAAGCAATGGCAGGTAGAACGGGTATTTTCACCCCAGATTAAAGCAGAGGAGATGACCTCACTTATTAAGGAGTGGAACCGGGCATTGAGGGCTACTTCTGCCTGGACATCAGATTTGGATTAATAACTGATATAATTATTTAACAATAACTAATAAGGAAATTTATGAGCCCTTTTTTTGCAGAATTTTTCGGAACCGCAATAATCATAGTCTTTGGCGGAGGTGTTGTTGCAAATGTTGTTTTGAGCAAGACCAAAGGCAATAACAGCGGATGGATAGTGATAACTTTTGGATGGGCAGTGGGTGTTTTTACTGGTGTGCTGATTGCAGCACCTTTCAGCGGAGCACATCTGAACCCTGCAGTAACACTGGCCCTTACCCTTGCGAATAAATTTTCCCCGGCTCTAGTTCCTGAATACATTGCTGCACAATTACTTGGAGCTATGTTTGGAGCCGGATTGGTGTGGCTGGCCTATAAGCAGCATTTTGATGAGACAGAGGATAGCGATGCCAAGCTTGCAGTTTTCTGTACCTCTCCCAATATCAGAAGTTATTGGTATAATGTTGCTACAGAGGTTATTGGAACGTATGTTCTTGCACTTGCAGTACTTTATATGGCAGCACCGGAAGTTGGACTAGGGGCATTAAATGCACTTCCTGTTTCAATTGTTGTACTGGGGTTGGGCTTATCGCTTGGAGGACCAACAGGCTATGCAATTAATCCGGCCCGCGACCTGGGTCCGAGGATCATGCACTCCTTACTCCCGATCCAGGGAAAGAGAAACAGCGACTGGAAGTATTCCTGGGTTCCGATAATAGGACCACTTCTGGGTGCTACCGCAGCTGCCATCATGTATCAAATTTTCATCTGATTCAGAATCACTTATGTCCGGTTTTTATTATATAAAACTGAGATGTGCAAATATTTTGTTTAAGATTCGTCAATAATGAAAATTTATTTATAAATTCGGGGTTTGTGACTAATAATTGGTAATTGTTGTTTGAAGTGTTCTAATCAAGATAATCAATTAAATCGAAATGTTTTAAAAATGCCGAAACCATTAGTACATAAAACTGTTATATATTAAAATTAACTTAATCTTTGAATTATGAAAAAAATCTTTGTGTTATTATTAGTAGTATCATTTTCCATGACTCAGCTTTTCGCTCAGGAACCAACCTTCAGTATGGGTGATAAAGTTCTTAACATTGGACTTGGACTTGGATCAACACTTTACTCCGGCTCTTTTTACAAAAGTCAGGTACCACCTTTGTCAGTATCTCTGGAAGTAGCCGTTGTTGAGAACATCCTTGAAAAAGGGGTAATCGGTGTTGGTGGTTATTTAGGGTATTCATCCTATAAATATGAATATTCAGGTTGGGGATGGAAATACTCAAACATAATTATCGGGCCAAGGGGTAGCTTTCACTATCCTTTGCTGGACAAGCTTGACACATATACCGGACTTTTGTTGGGTTACAACATCGCAACCTCAAAAGAATTTGGTAACAGTATCCCCGGCTATGACTATTCTTCATCAGCAGGTGGGGTTGTATGGTCGTGGTTTGTTGGAGGAAGATATTATTTCAAAGAGAATTTTGGTGTAATGGCTGAATTCGGTTATGGAATTTCTTACCTTACAATTGGTGTTTCCACAAAATTCTAGAATTTCTGAAGAAATTATTCTAAAAGATATATTGAAACAGTCCGCCGTAAGCGGACTGTTTTTATACATAAGCCCTTACAATTCAAGGATGCACATACTTCCCCCGATATTCCCTCCTCATCATAGCTGCTGCTTTTGGATTATCAATAATCTCTCCCTTTTCCTGATCCCACTTTACAATTGAACCACTGTTATAGGCTATCATTGCAAGTTGGACAGTTGCAGTGGTCTTAAATGCATCCGCAGGAGTGCATGCAATCAGATTTTTATCTTTTTTTCTTACAGCATTAAGGAAACCACCAACATGATTTTCCTGCATCAAAGGTTCCGGCATTGAGATTTCTTCCCTGACAGCATTTCTGGCGGCAGGAAATACTGTCAGCTTGGAATCCGAGGCAAAAATGGATCCTGTTTCACCGTAAAAGAATACTCCATTATTAAACTCACTATTAACATCACCATTACCCCACATGCGGTGCTGCCATATAACCGGCACTTTTTTAAACGCCATATGTGCTGTCAGTGTATCGGGAGTTGTAATCTTGTCTTTTAGTACAGTCAGACTTCCTTCAGTATAAAATTCTACAGGCATTTCTTCGCCAAGGATCTTGCGCGTTATATCTATAAGATGAATACCCCAGTCGACAAGATGCCCGTTCCCGTACTCTTTTTCAAGTCTCCAGGCTTTGTGTCCGATATTCGGACGATAGTCAAGCTTTGGAGCCGGACCACACCATTCTTCCCAGTCGAGTGAAGCAGGTGGTGGCTGAATGGTATTATCTTCCATCCCGGGGTTATAATGTATCTGAACGTTGACCTGATGAATATTACCAATCTTTCCTGCTTCGATAAGCTCTTTGGTTTTCATAAAAGCCTTGCTCTGACGACGCTGAAATCCTATCTGCACAATGTTACCGGCTTTTTCAGCAGCTCTCACCATTGCCTGGCCTTCACGTACATCATATGAAAGTGGTTTTTCACAATAAATGTCGAGACCTTTCTCACAGGCTGCTATAAACATAAGAGCATGCCAGTGAGGCATTGTCCCGATAAAAACGGCCTCCAGACCTTTCATATCGAGAAGCTCAGAGTAGTATTTAAAAGTTTTTGGTCTTGTTCCCTGAAGCTTTGCGATCTCGTCAGCATTGGTGTTAAGATGCTGTGAATCAACATCGCAGACACCAATAACTTCTACGCCGCCCGATTTCAGCGCAGCATTTGTTATTACCATCCCGTACCACCCTGCGCCAATAAGACCTATTTTAAGTTTTCGGTCGGACTGAAGTGAAGGAATATAAAATGAGGAAGCCAGAGCCGCGGACCCCAGGGAGGTCACTTTAATGAAATTTCTTCTTTTCATAGCTAATTTTCTTGGTTCCAATAAAATTACTAAAATATTCTGTCAGAGTTTATAAAGAGTAGCAATTACTTTGAGAATCCCTTAATCTTCTATTTATAATCTTTTGCACAAAAGGATACTAAGTTCATCCGGAGTAACAATGTTTCAGGGGTTATCAGGGATTATTTTAAGGGATACAGGATCAGGTTTTACTTCGGGGAACTCCATTTTCTCTATAGAAAAGCCTGGCTTTACTGTCACGGAATATTAAAAAATATTGGTGTCCGATTAAAAATTGTGCATATACCGCAAACCCTTATTATATTTCGTCCCTACGGGACTTTGTACAAATTGGGCTTACTTTATATTTCTACCGATATTTCATCCCTAACGGGATTGTCCCGTAGGGACAAAAT
>JBBRVC010000048.1:0-25632 GCA_038247205.1 Bacteroidales bacterium | reverse complement strand
CCCGGATCAGCAATATCAATAAGATGATAAGGTATTTTTTTCCCTTCAAGAATATAATCGCCGTAATCCTTCCCTGTTCCAAGGTCCATGCCACGGTAAACCTGGCGTGAATCTGCACTTAATATTTCGCCATTCAGTTTTGAAGCAACAGCCACGGCTAAGGTAGTTTTTCCTGAAGCAGTCGGTCCGGTTATGATTAACAAATCAAAAGCAGGAGTTATGTTCATTTCATTTAAGTAACAGATTTTCTGCAGACAAGCAATTTACCATAAAATTCCTTAATTTTACCCGTTAAATAATTTATAATATATGGATTTTAAGTTTTTGCATCGCAGGATTAAATATGTTATCCTGGATCCGGTAAAAGCCTGGGATGCAATTCATTCTGAGAACAGACCAATAAAAGACGTAAGAGGAAGTTTCTTTTTTCCCCTGATTATACTCATAGCTATTGCGGCATTTGTGGGTTCATTAATTTTTGACAACTCCGGTTTATCTGTAGAATATTCAATCCTTGCTGGTATTAAATATTTTCTGCTTTATTACTTTGTTATTTATGCTTCGGCGCTTATACTGAGAGAGATAACATATGCTCTTGATCTTGGAAGAAACTTTACAACATCTTTCAAATTGATTTCCTATTCGATAGCGCCTCTTCTAATATGCCAGATAATAAGCAGGATCTTTGAATCGTTCATATTCGTTAATGTGCTGTCATTCTATGGGCTGTATATATTCTGGCTGGGTATTGAAAAGATGCTGGCTCCACCCGACCATAAGAAAATGCCGATGCTTATAGCAGTCACAATCTCTCTGACCGGATTGATTATTGCTGGCAATCTGGTATTTACACTGATTGTTGACAGAATTTATTTCACGTTTTTTGCCTGATTAAATTTTTATGAAAAGAAGCTCGGGGGATATAATAATAAGGAATAAAAAGGCTTCTCATGATTATGAGTTCCTGGAAAAATTTATTGCAGGCATAAAGCTCACAGGAACCGAAATCAAATCGATCAGGCTTGGAAAAGCAACCCTTGCCGATTCATTCTGTCAGTTTGCGGGTGGTGAATTGTATATAAAAGGAATGCACATTTCTGAATATTGGTGGGGAAACCTTAACAATCATGACCCTATGCGGCTAAGGAAACTGCTTCTTACTTCAAAGGAATTACATAAGATTGAAAGAAAGGTCAAAGAAACCGGCCTTACAATTGTCGTAATAAAGGTTTTCATCAACGACCGCGGCCTCGCAAAGGCCGAGATTGCAATTGCCAAGGGGAAAAAGGAATACGATAAACGTGAAACCCTTAAACGCAAGGATGCAACAAGAGAAATGGACAGGATGAGAAAAGTGTAATCAGAAGTTAGGACTAAGCAGATACCTTGAGTAGAATGCTTTAATAAAATCGACCGCCTCATCTGAAGTATCTACCATAATAAACAGATCCAGGTCAGCCATTGTAATATTGTTCTCTTCCTCAAGCATCCTCTCTTTTATCCATGTAAGAAGTCCACTCCAGTATTTTTTTCCGACAAGAATGATTGGGAACTTTCCTATTTTCCTTGTCTGGATAAGAGTAAGAGCTTCAAAAAGCTCATCGAGGGTTCCAAATCCGCCAGGAAGAACAATAAAACCCTGAGCATATTTCATGAACATGAGCTTTCTTACGAAAAAATGGTCAAAGGTTATAAGCTTGTCCGGATCTATATATGGATTAGGCCTTTGCTCAAAAGGAAGATCTATATTTATTCCCACTGATTTCCCTTTGCCTCGGGTTGCACCTTTGTTTGCAGCTTCCATAATACCAGGACCACCCCCTGTTATTACACCATAGCCATTCTCTGTCAGTTTGAAAGCTATATCTTCGGCAAGTTTGTAATATTTGTCGTTATGGTGAGTGCGGGCAGAACCAAAAATTGAAACGCACGGACCAATACGCGAGAGTTTCTCAAAGCCTTCGACTAATTCGGAAAGGATTTTAAAAACTCTCCAGGAATCTGTTATATGAATTTCATTCCAGGTCTTCTGCTCAAATGCATCCTTAATAAGGTCAGCCGGTTTCTCCATTGGGTTTTCGTAATTGTTAGCAGCCCCAAATATAATATAATTATGTTTTAAGTTCGGCCTTAAGGAATTTTCCGGTGTGGCTTTCTTTGCATTCAGCAAGTTTTTCGGGAGAACCTGAAAAAATTATATCCCCCCCTTCCCTTCCACCCTCCTTGCCAAGGTCTATTACATAATCAGATAATTTGATCACATCAATATTGTGCTCAATAACAATAACCGTATTACCCCTGTCAACAAGTTTATTAAGTACGCCCATTAAAACTTTTACATCCTCAAAGTGTAAGCCGGTAGTTGGCTCATCAAGGATATATAGTGTTTTCCCTGTATCTCGCCGGGCTAGTTCTGTTGCGAGCTTTACACGCTGTGCCTCACCGCCTGAAAGGGTGGTAGATTGCTGTCCAAGCTTTATATATCCCAGGCCAACATCATGTAAGGTCTTGACTTTATTGTATATAGAAGGAATGTTCTCAAAGTATTCAATTGCAATATTCACAGTCATCTCAAGGACATCACTGATAGATTTACCTTTATATTTTACCTCAAGTGTTTCACGGTTATATCGTTTCCCATTACAATCTGTACAGTGAACGTAGACATCAGGCAAAAAATTCATCTCAATAGTTTTCATCCCCGCGCCTTCACATCCCTCGCACCTACCGCCTTTTACATTAAATGAAAACCTTCCTGCACCGAATCCACGTATCTTGGCTTCGGTGGTTTGCTCAAACAATTTTCTTATATCGGTAAATACCCCTGTATATGTTGCGGGGTTTGACCTTGGTGTCTTTCCTATGGGCGACTGGTTTACTTCAATAACCTTATCAAGAAATTCCAATCCCTTTAATTCTCTGTATGGTAAAGGAGCCGTTCCTGCATGGTGGAATTTTTTGGCAAGTGCAGGATGCAGTGTCTGATTTATTAGTGATGACTTCCCGCTTCCTGAAACACCTGTAACGCAGATCAAGGTTCCCAGCGGAAATGCCACATCAACATTGTTCAAATTATGCCCTGTGGCGCCGGTCAGAGTGACGTTCTTTCCATTGCCCGCCCTCCTGCTGACCGGAAGGTCAAATTTCTTTTTGTTGTTCAGATATCCTGCAGTAATAGTATCGAATGCTTTAATTTCATCAGGTGTTCCATGGGCGACTACCAGTCCTCCATGCCTGCCTGCTCCCGGACCCATATCAATAACATAGTCAGCTGATAAGATCATCTCTTTATCGTGCTCGACAACAATTACAGAGTTTCCTGAATCTCTCAAATCTTTAAGTGCTTTAATCAGTTGCATATTATCTCTCTGGTGCAGGCCGATACTGGGTTCATCAAGAATATAAAGCACATTTACCAGTCTTGATCCGATCTGAGTGGCCAGTCTGATGCGTTGGCTCTCACCTCCTGAAAGTGTTCTTGATCCCCTGTTAAGTGAAAGATATTCAAGCCCGACTCCGAGAAGAAATCCTAGTCTTGACCTGATTTCCTTTAGAACTTCGGATGCTATAAGTCTTTGTCTTTCACTAATTTTACTTTCCAGATCTGACAGAAAGCCCATTAGCTCCCTTATATCCATTGCGGACAATTCTCCGATATTTTTATCAGCTATCCTGAAATATAATGATTCTTTTTTGAGACGTGTACCATTGCATTCAGGACATGTCTGGTACTGTACATATTGGTCACGTATCCTGTTTCCGGTCTTTTTACCATTAACCATTTCAACATTTCCAACGAAATTAACAACACCTTCAAAGGTCAGAAAATAGTTGGAAGTCATCCCCAATGGTGTATTGGATAACTTCAGAATCTCATCAGAACCGTATAATACCTTATTCAGAGCATCTTCGGGTATTTCACAAATAGGGGTATCGAGGGTAAAACCGTTTTTTTCGGCAATAGCTTCAATCTGCCAGAATATCCATACATTTTTGTATTTGCCAAGTGGTTCAATACCACCCTTCCTTATGCTCAGACTATTGTCCGGTATAAGTTTTTTTTCATCGATACTCGAAATTTCGCCAAGTCCGTTACAATGAGGGCAAGCTCCCTGGGGGGAGTTAAAAGAGAAAGTGTGCGGTGCTGGTTCATTATAAGAGATCCCTGTTACCGGGCACATGAGATGTCTGCTGAAGTACCGCGGTTCATTATTTTCACTTTCGAGCACCATCATTACTCCATCACCCTGATCGAGCGACATAAGAACTGAATCATGCAGCCGCTTGTCGGTAATCTCGCCAACCCTGAATTTATCAATAACAAGTTCAATATGATGAGTCTTGTATCGATCCAGTTTCATTCCGTGAACGAGTTCCCTGATTTCACCATTGATCCTGACATTAAGAAAACCCTTTCGCCTCAGTTGTTCAAACAGCTCCTTGTAATGTCCTTTTCTTCCTTTAACTATGGGTGAGAGAAAGTATACCTTCTTGTCTTTAAAACGAATTTTAACAAGGTCAAGAATCTGATCATCAGTATATTTAACCATCTTTTCTCCAGAAGCAAACGAGTAAGCCTCTGATGCCCTGGCATACAGCAGCCTCAGAAAATCATAGATCTCTGTGATGGTTCCAACTGTTGAACGAGGGTTCTTATTTGTGGTTTTTTGTTCAATCGATATGACAGGGCTTAAGCCGCTAATTTTATCAACATCGGGGCGTTCCATACCACCAAGGAACTGGCGGGCATAGGCTGAGAGTGTTTCCATGTACCTCCGTTGCCCTTCAGCATATATTGTATCGAAAGCAAGAGATGACTTCCCACTGCCGCTTAAGCCTGTAATAACAACCAGCTTATTACGGGGAATGCTGACATCAATATCCTGAAGATTATGAACCCTTGCTCCAAAAACTTTTATCTCATCATTCATCATAACTCTCCCTGAAAAAATCAGTCAATGGTACTGATATGCTTTAAATTTCTACTTCCGGGTTCAGGAATTTTAAGGGTATAAACTTTGCCTGGTTTTGGTGTTAGGTAAGGTTTTCGGAGCCAGGGATTCAAGAATTTCAACAACTTATAATTAGTCCCGAATTTTTCTGCAAAAGCTGATATATCTGAAATAGAGCTATCGACCTTAATTTCATAGTATTTAGTCTCAGGATATAAATCCGCCTCATCGATATCGAATCCGTATTTTTTAGGGTCTGATATAACTAACTTATAAGCTATGGCTCTGAAGATATAACGGGCAGTCTCTTCAGTCAGTAGAAGATTATAGTAATCATACTGCTTCTGAATGGCTATCTGTTCACTTACAGCACCCCTCCCACCATTATACGATGCAGCTGCCATTGTCCAGTTACCGAATTTATCATACGACTTTTTAAAATATTTACAGGCAAATTCTGTTGATCTTTCGAGATTATATCGTTCGTCAACGACAGAATTGATCTCCATCCCTTCTTCTTTACCTGTTAAAGGCATAATTTGCCAAAAACCTGTTGCCCCGGCAGGTGATACAACATTATGATATTCACTCTCAGCTGCAACAAGATATTTAAAATCATCGGGTATGTTATTCTCTTTCAGTATTTTCTCAATAACCGGAAGATATCTGTTAGCCCTTTTTATTATCAGTATTGTGGAAGAATGCCTGTAAGCGCTCGTTAGTATTTCACGTTCCAGACTCTCTCGAGTGTCAAAATTTTCAAGTGGCACTCTTTCTCCGGCAAAAAATACACTATCAGGAAAATCATATGTTTGTACAGGCAGTTGACTGATGGATCGTTTCAGACTGATTACTGTATCATTATCAGATTCCCTATTTCCTTTAAATTCCTTATATCCCGGTGTTACTGAAACTACTATAATTATAAAGATCAATATTATTATAGCCGAAAGCGTACTATTACTTTTAGGATTTATCATTTGAATCGGAGGATTTATAAATAAAAGGCAAAGTTAATAATATTATGCCTTATAAACAGGCTTCATTAAAAGGAAAGAAATAAAAAACCGAAAAATCATGGGCTTAAGTATTTATGCCATAGATCATGACTTTGAATGCAGGATGCAATTCAATTATGAAATATGAATTTTCAAATTTGACTTATTGCTAAATACTTACAGTGTGATACTGATCAGAATTTGTAGGAGACCCCTGAGAATACTCCAAATGAATAAGGATGGATTTTAATTCCGACTTCATTAAAGGGACTAAGATAATACCTGAATGTAGGTTCAAGACTGAAAGAAACATTTTTGGCAAAACTATACTCCATGCCCATTCCAAATGAACTGCTCAATGTCATTATGCTAAGTCCTTCAGTTTTGCCTATCAGATAGCGGGCGCCATCGATGACCGTATACACAGAGTTGTTTATCAGGAAGTTATAAGACACCCCTCCTATAAAGTTCATATCAAGTGTCCGGTCAATAAACTTGTATCTTAGTACCAGAGGTAATTCCAGATAGCTGAAATTCTGTTTTAGAGTATTATTTAAATACTGAAGACTAGCCTTTCCTGGGTCAAATACATCATCAGTGAATTGGGTCAGAACCCTGTTACCTGTCCTGTCAGAAAGAAAGACATCGGCATTTTTTGTATACACTGTACCGCTTGATGTCAGCACTTCAAAGTTCCTGGTCCCTTTTGTATTATCAAACGGCTGAAAGCCTCCGTAAGAAGATATTCCTGTAACTTCCTGTCCTACAGACGAATAATAAATACCCGATTGGACACTTAATCGTTTATTTATTTTATAGGAAAGGGCAAGTCCTCCAGAGTATGACAGTGCAGGTTGTTCAGAAGCCATCATTTGCTTTGCCGTTGCATCATTACGCGAATTGAACTGAGAAAAATATGTTGGAGAAGCAAGAGCAGCGACCGACCATCTCTTTGGGATAATTAAAGGTATATCATCGGGGATAATGCTGCTGCTATTTAGATCTGCCGAAAGAAAAATTTCTTTTTCAGGAACATTGGTCTTATTTGTCTGCAAAGGCGGGGAATCTGTTTTTGATGTTACAAGGTCAACTTCTGGAGATACCACAGCAACGGGTGTAAGAATATCAGGATAATTCTGATTATCAGAGCCGGCTTTTTCTCCTGTTCCGGAAATTTCAGATTCGGCATCATATGCAGCCAGACTGACACTGGGAATTCCTGCCGGAATTTCAAAAAACTTAACCGGTTTAGTACCAGACTGATTTTCAGATAATACCGGCATTTCACCGCCGAGCCTGTACACTAGGTAACCAATGGATAAAAGAACGATAATCATTGCAGCCCTTCTGACCACAAGTATGTAACCCGGCTTTTTCTTAATAATGGGTTGAATATTATCCCAGACCTCAGGAGGCGGTAGAACCTCATAATCTTTGAAACCGTTTCTGAAAACGATATCAATATTTGCTCCGCGATCATCCATTTGCTATTCTCTTCTTAATACCTGTATATGATCCGACTCTTCTCTGGAGGATTGTCCTTGCCCGTGACAGATTTGACTTTGACGTTCCTTCGGAAATTTTTATCAAGCTGCCTATCTCTTTATGTGAATATCCTTCAATTGCGTAAAGGTTAAAAACCATCTTGTATTTTGGAGGAAGTTCCCTTATTATCTCAAGAAGGTCCTCTGCCTCAAGACCTGAATAATCCATATTATCAGGTTCACTATCCTGTTCAGGTATCGAGTCAATATCATCAACCCTGTATAGATTATGCCTGCTGCGGTATTTCTCCAAAGCAGTATTAACCATTATCCTTCGCATCCATCCTTCAAAAGAACCTTCATGCTTATAGTTACAGAGGTTATCAAAAATCTTTATATAACCTTCCTGTAAAATGTCGCGCGCTTCTTCATCATTCCCTGAATACTGAAGACACACAGCATAAAATTTTGCTGAATGTCTCCTGTAGAGAAGTTCCTGATCCCTTCTGTTACCGTCAAGACAACCTTTTATTATGTCTTTTAATTCTGTCAACGATGATTATCATGTTTTGAGCATATAAATTTATAAAATAATTATCTCAAATAACAGTAATCGGGCATAAGATTGATGTGAATTATCATGAAAAGGTTGCTTTCACATAAAAAAAGAAATCTCTATCAAGGCAGAACCGCGGAGTCACTATAACTTAGGGCACCTAAAATAGCATTAGTTGCACTTAAACAAACCAAATCACAGCTTGTACCCTTCGAGGCAGATTAAATGAACCCGAAAAATATATTTAAACTACAAATGAATCACCTCGCCGTATGCTGCCGCGGCTGCTTCCATAATTGCCTCAGACATAGTGGGATGAGGATGAACAGATTTGATTATTTCATGACCTGTCGTTTCAAGCTTTCTTGCAACAATGATCTCGCCGATCATTTCAGTCACATTTGCTCCAATCATATGCGCTCCCAGCAATTCGCCATATGCTGCGTCAAATATGAGTTTTACGAAGCCATCCTTTGCACCTGCAGAACTGGCTTTTCCTGATGCTGTGAAAGGAAATTTACCTACTTTTATTTCATAACCCGCCTCTTTGGCAGCAGCTTCTGTAAGCCCGCATGAGGCAATCTCAGGGTTCGTATAGGTACATCCCGGAATATTATTATAATTAAGCGGTTCAACTTCCATCCCGGCAATCTTTTCGACACAAATAATACCTTCAGCAGATGCAACATGGGCAAGTGCTGGTCCATGAACAATATCTCCGATAGCAAATATTCCAGGAACCGTAGTTCGGTAATAATCATCTACAACCACTTTACCTTTTTCGGTTTTTACACCTGCGGTTTCAAGACCAATATTTTCAAGGTTTGGTGTTATTCCAACGGCTGAAAATACAATTTCAGCTTCAACAGTCTCAATCCCTTTAGGTGTCTTGATTGTTACAATGCATTTTTCTTTGGAAGCATCAACGGATTCGACTGAAGAATCGGTCATCACTTTCATTTTCAACTTTTTAAATGATCGTTCCAGTTGTTTGGAGACTTCCTCATCTTCATTTGGAACAACCCTGGGAAGAAATTCAACCAATGTAACCTGAGTGCCCAGTGACTGGTAAAAATTGGCAAACTCACTTCCAATTGCTCCGGAACCAACTACAACCATAGATTCAGGTTGTTTTTTAAGTGTCATAGCTTCCCTGTAGCCTATAATCTTTTTCCCGTCCTGCTTCATGTTTGGCAATTCTTTCGAGCGGGCTCCTGTGGCAATAATAATATTTTTGGCAGTATAATTTTTTTTGCCATCCTCCTCTTCAACTTCAATAGTGTTATTCCCTGAAAGTCGGCCATTTCCCTTGATTACAGTTATATTATTTTTTCTGAACAGAAACTGGACACCTTTGCTCATACCATCGGCAACAGTTCTGCTGCGTGAGATTATTGCGCTGAAATCAGGCTTTACGTCGCCTGAAACAGTAATTCCATATTCCGAAGCATGTGTGAGATACTCAAAAACCTGAGCGCTTTTAAGCAATGACTTTGTAGGGATACATCCCCAGTTCAGGCATATGCCTCCGATTTCAGCTTTTTCAACAACTGCTACTTTCATCTTCAGCTGTGATGCCCTGATTGCTGCCACGTATCCTCCGGGACCACTTCCTATTACTATCAGATCGTAATTCATTGGATTTTATGTTAATATGAATTTATTCTATTTTCTGAGTATCAAAATTCTTCCGAAAAACATTTACAATCATAATACTTGCTTTTACAATTACCCACAATATAACCAAAGTAAAAATAATTGTTGCACCAACCGGTATACCGGCAAAGAATGAGATTGCATAACCTCCTGCAGTTCCAAAGAACCCTGCCACTATAGCCCATATTACTATTTTCAGATAAACTTTCGTAAACAGCATTGCAATATTCGGTGGTATGGTCAGAAGCGAAATTACAAGCACTACTCCTGCCATCCTTATATTAAGAACAATCGTAAGTGCAATAAGTGCAGTAGTTATGTATTTAAATATATCCACATAGGATGAGTATGTTCTTGCGTATACTTCGTCAAATGATATATAAAGAATCGTACGGTAAAAAAGACCGAAATAAATGATCAGAATCACCGACATTATTCCAAGTGCAATAATATCAGCATTTGTTACAGTAAGAATACTGCCAAAGAGGTAACTCATCAGATTTGGGGTATATCCGGGGGTCAGATATATGAAAATTATACCGATTGCCATCCCGAAAGCCCATAATATCCCAATAGCGGAGTCTTCCCTTATTTTTTGCTTAACCGACAGATATTCAACACCCAGGGCTGACATGATCCCAAAAACTGCAGCCCCTACAACCGGATTTATACCGGCAAAATAACCTATCCCGATTCCTCCGAATGAAGCGTGAGTTATTCCACCGCTAAGGAATACCATTCTCTTGGAAACAATATATGTTCCGGCAAGACCCGCTGTTATGCTGGCAAACAATGCTCCGAGAACACTCTTTAGAATAAAGTCATATTGAAAAATATTCCCTCCCATCAGATATGCGATTTAAGAACTGTATGAGGCACATCACCATGAGTAATTAGCTGTATGGGACAATCATAAGCTAGCAACTCCTCGTTAGTGATTTCGGAAGAAGGATGATAATGCAATTCCCTGTTTACACAGGCAAATGATTTTACATAAGAAGAAACCATGCCAACATCATGAGAAACCATAAGAATGGCCATCCGGTTATTTAAATCCTTTAGTTTGCTATAAAAATCATTTTCAAAAGTCGAATCAACAAAGTTACCTGGTTCATCGAGCAGTAGAAGTCTGGGATTGCCAATTATTGCACGTCCGAGAAAAACTTTTTGGAGTTGGCCTCCCGATAATTCATTCAGCGATGCTCCTGCATAATCGGATAACCCTATCTCATCAATTATTGATCTTGCCCTTGTCTTGTCGGCTGAGGACATCCCGGACAGTATATTTTTTCTAATCATCATTCCTGAAAGGACTACATCAAAAACTGTTACAGGATAATTAACATCCCCTGTTGAGATTTGGGGAAGATAACCTATGCTGGTACTGTTTAAAAGATTTTCACTGAAGATAATTTCTCCCTTATCAGGTTTTATAAGTCCAAGTATAAGTTTTAATAATGTAGTCTTTCCTCCTCCATTCGGACCTATGACTCCGATAAAATCACTCTCATTAATCTTCATACTGACGTTCCGGAGTACAACGTTAGAAGTATAAGAAGCTGTAACTGATTTTATTTCAAGTAATAAGCTCATTATATTTTTTAATTAGAACTTGCAATCATACTTTTATGAAGGGACTTTATAATATCTGTTGTGGATTTCAGCCAGTTCTCCGACAGGGGATCTATAATCTCAATAACAGCATTAATTTCGTCGGCAATAGCTTTTGCGTTTTTGATATCATATTCCTTCTGAACAAAAATCACTTTTAGTCGGTCATTCCTGGCCAGATCGATAAGTTCCTTCATCCTTGACGGAGAGGGCTCTTTTCCTTCGTGTTCCACAGTTATCTCTTCAAGATTGTAGTCGCGTGCCAGATAACCAAGGTTTGGATGATAGATCATAAACGATCTGAACTTAACTTCTGAAAAAAGATCCCGTGACAACACATCAACCTCATTTATCTTTACAATAAGTTTTTGATAATTAGACTCATATTTCGCTGCTTCACCTGGATTGAGTTCTATAAGAAGGTCCTTTATAGATGAGGCTATGGTTAGTGCACAAACCGGTGATACCCAATAATGAGGATCAGCCCCTTCCACATTTCCCCCTTCATGAAGGTGATCATTCTCAAGGGGGATAATTTTTTCACCTAATGATAATTTTATCATTTCGGAATTAATCTCATAAAACCTGCTTAACCAGGTCATCTCAAAACCCAGGAAACCATTACTTATATAGGCTACTGATTTTCTCAGGTTATTAATCTGCACTGGGAATGGTTCGTAGACATGTGGATCGGCTCCGGCCGGAACCATTACATTTACTATATACTCACCCCCGGATATCTCATCAACAAAATATTTGAAGGGGGCGATACTTACAGTTAATATTTTATCTTCGGATTTATTCTGTACCCGGTTGCATGAAAACAATAAAAACACAAGGATAACTGATACACAAATTTTATTCATCAAGCAAATTATTCAATAAAATACAAATTTAACATATAACCTTACAAAAAGGTTTATGTGTTGCAAATAAAATAATATAAGTTATTTTTGGAATTAATAAATCAGAAACCTCTTATTGGCGAATGAAGAACAAGGGAGAGATACTTACAAATATTCTCAAAAACTATAAAGACTGCTATCTCTTTCTTCACAATACAAAGGAATTAAATACTGTGAATAAAATCATTAAGGATGGATTCCTCTTTGAAAATCAGCTGCCTCATTCCACTGATCGGGTTAACCCCAATGATCCAATAGAAATTTCTTATTTTCTTTTCCAGCGAAAGGATTATGGATCCTATACAATCATCATTGCTATTCCAAAAAAGACATATAATCAATATTCATGTTTGTCAATAAATGAAGATATTCCAATAGAAGATATTCTAACTATAATAGAACCATTTCTTGGTGAAAATGATGAGCTCATCTACACTCTTCCTCAAAAACATATACTCGGGTATTTCAATTTAAGAACGGATGAATTTATTAAAAACCCTGCTTGGGACTTCAATTTTATTAATGACCGATGCAAAAACCCGTAAAACTCATAAAATTAAATAAAACTCAACTAAACTTAATTATTTATTATGATGAAAAGACCCTTAATCCTTCTGGTCGCAACACTACTTATCTGCCTCACTTCATCACGGCTTCCGGCCCAATCCCAATACAACGATTTTAAATCGATGTCAGGGAAAATTTCATCTTTAAGCTCGAAGTATCCTGCTTTGTGCTCTGTAAAATCGCTTGTAAAGACTGCAGGAGGAAAGGATATCTTGGTACTGACGATAGGCACAGGAAATACAGATAACAAACCCGGAATCGTAGTAATCGGAGGCGTGGAAGGAAATCATCTCCTCGGAAAAGAACTTGCTCTGGGTTTTGCTGAAAACCTGCTTAAGGAATCAGACTCCACCGATATAAAGGAATTATTGAATAAAGTAACTTTTTACATTTTTCCTGATGTCAGTCCGGATGCAACTGAGCAGTTCTTCACAGGTCTGAATTTCGAAAGAATTGTAAACAGCAGACCAACAGATGATGACAGAGATTTCTTAACTGATGAAGACCCATACGAAGATCTTAATAATGATGGATTCATAACTCTCATTCGTATTGCTGATCCTACAGGTACATACATAGAAAGTGAAGAAGATAAACGAATTATGACAAAAGCAGACCTTTCAAAAGGTCAAAAGGGAGCATATATGCTATACTCGGAAGGTACAGATAATGATAAAGATAATAAATTCAATGAAGATGGCCCCGGAGGTGTAGATTTCAACAGAAATCTCACTTTCAATTATGAGGAATTCGGTCTTAATTCAGGATTATATCCGGTTTCAGAACCTGAAACAAAAGCTGTTCTTGATTTTCTTTTTGCTCACTTTAATATATATATGACCCTTGCATTCGGTCCCCAGGATAATCTTGGTCAACCAATGAAAGCTTCTGAGAAACAGGCAGCTTCAGCTCCTGCTTCAGGTCAGGGACGTGGGCAGGGTCAGGACAGGAAAATCCTGAACATACTAAAATCTGATGAGACTATAAACAAACTTGTATCAGATATGTATCATGAAACTACAGGAGTAAAAGGTGCTCCTGAAGCAAAACCCGTTCCGGGAAACTTTATGGAATGGTCATATTATCACTATGGACGCTATAGCTTCAGCACTCCGGCCTGGTGGTTTACAAACGGAAAGGATAAGAATGCCGGAGTTTCTTTTCTAAAATATGCTGAAGAGAATAAAATTAACAATGTTTTTATTCCATGGGAAGAGATCAGGCACCCTGATTTTCCCGGTAAAAAGGTCGAAGTCGGTGGATTAAAACCATTTTCAATGATTAATCCTCCGGTGGAGCAACTAGGCGAACTCATTTCCAAAAACTATGAATTTATTACAAAAATAGCTGCATTGCATCCTGAGCTTGAGTTTTCCGACATAAAAACTGAGAATACAGGCGAAAGCATTTTCAGGCTTACATTAAAAGTTCATAATAAAGGAATATTCGCTACCTGTGCAGAGGCGGGTGAAGTAAATATGTGGACAAGATTGATGCGCATGAGCTTTGAGACTGAAAAAGGGCAGAATTTGCTCAGCGGGCAGAAAGTACAAAGGATATCGAGGCTTGAGGGTAATCAGTCGATTGAATTCAGCTGGCTGATTATGGGAAAAGGAACTGTCAAAATAACCGCAGGCGCCTTGAATACCGGTTTTATTACAACCTCAGCAGAACTGAAATAACTCAACAATTAAATATCTGATTATGAAAAATTATCTTACCACAATCATATTTACGCTTGCACTTGCACTTACTTCAATACCGTTGATTGGACAGAACGGTGATCTTTTCTTTAAAGCGGCGGGAACACCTTCTGACCCAAAAGTCCAGGTATCCTGGAACAGATATGCCACATACTCCGGTATTGTTGATATCTGTACAAAGCTGACCAAAGCATATCCTGATCTGGTTTCAATGGAATCAATCGGAAAATCATATCAGGGACGAGATATTTTAGTTCTTACAATATCAAATAAAAAATCTGGCAATCCTGATCATAAGCCTGGATACTGGATCGATGCCAATATACATTCAATTGAGATACAAGGCACTGAAATGGCCTTATATACAGCATGGTACCTTTGTGAGATGTTTGATGAAAATGCTTTTATAAAAGAACTACTCAATGATAAAACATTTTACATATCTCCGGTAATTAATCCTGATGGAAGAGAATACTTTGCCTCGGCAGGAGTGCCTCCAAGGTCAGGACTTATCCCTTTTGATAACGACCGCGACGGGTTTCTGGATGAGGATGGAGCTGACGATATGAACGGAGACAAAAACATCAGTCAGATGAGAAGGAAAAACCCTGATGGGGGTTATATTACAGATCCAAAAGATTCACGGAGACTGATACGTACCGAGCCCGGTAAAAAAGGGGAATACGAATTACTTGGAATGGAAGGAACCGACAATGATGGTGATGGCCTTGTCAATGAAGACGGTATCGGAGGATACGATGGAAACCGTGACTGGGGATTTAACTGGGAACCAAATTATGTTCAGAGCGGAGCTGATAAATATCCCTTTTCCCAACCAGAGAATCAGGCAGTGCTTGGCTTTATGGTAAAACACAGAAATATTACCGGCTCACAGTCTTTCCACAATTCAGGAGGAATGATTCTCAGAGGCCCATCAATATCGGGTGGAGGCGCAGAGGAATACAGCAGGGCTGATGATGCAGTTATCAACGCTATTGGTAAAAAAGGAGAAACAATAATTCCTGGTTACAAGCTCCTGACAATCTGGAAAGATATGTACACTGTTTATGGCGGTGAACTTGATTGGTGGCATGGTGCAATGGGTTGTTTTGTGTTTTCCAATGAGTTATGGAACAGTTATTTAATGTTCTATGATACGACCAATAGTGATGATTATGAGTTTGACAAGCTGCTTCTTTTCGAAGACTCATTTATCCCCTGGCATAAGGTGAATCATCCTGTTTACGGAGAAGTGGAAATTGGTGGATTCAGCAAGATGTTTGGAAGAACCCATCCGGGATTTCTTCTTGAATCAGATGCTCACAGGAATGCTGCATTTTGTATCTACAATGCTTTTCAGTCTCCTAAGCTTGAAGTTTCAAATATTAAAGTCAAAAAACTTAGCGGAAACCTGACAGAGGTTTCGGTTAGGGTAGAAAACAAAAGAATGCTCCCGACTCATTCAGCAAGCAACCTGAAATATAAGATAGATCCTCCGGTATATGTTTACCTGGATGGAGGAAGCGTGATTGCCGGCATGATTGTAGAGAATGCAGATCTTAACCTTACCAGGGAGCAGAAAAAAAATCCGCAACGGCTGGAAGTGGAAAACATTCCGGGTTTTACTCATGTAAATCTGCGGTGGATAGTAAAAGGTGGAAGCAATTATACAATCAGGGTTGAGAGTTTAAAAGGCGGCCGGGCAACAGCTCAATCGGAATAGGCTTCCTATTCTTTTTTAACAAAAAAAAGCTGTCCCCCGCCAGGAACAGCTTTTCTTTGTTAAAACTAAAACTAAACTAAAACGTTTGTAATGAAATTTTAAAATAACCGGTGGCATTTGATCCGTTAATCTCATATTTCCACTCACCGGTTTTGCTTTTTTCTTCTTCAGTGATATTGAATGATTTTCTCCAGTTGAGATTGCCCGACGCATCAACCAGTATATCAGAGTATGTCTTACCATTTGGCATAATTATTTTAATCCTGATCTCTCCCGATTTACAATCGCCAGTAACAGACATAACTACCGTTTTTGCAGACTTTTCGACATTAAACGTAAAATCATTTGAAAAAGACGATTCTTTAACTGATTTTGAAAAATCCCAGGTACTTCTTTCTCCTCCTTCTTCTGCGTAAAAATTATTGCCGGGTGCAGAAAAGAAATGATCATCAAATGAATAAGATCTTGAGGATCTTGGGTAAGAAAACACCCTCACACCACTGGATTTATCAGGAGGTGTTGGAACCCCAGGAGTTATGATCCTTACATCATTTTCAATTTCAGTCTGATTTCCTTTGAGTTCTTTCTGCAATTCCTCATTTGCCTTTTGCTGTTCGCGTATTGCCTTTTTCTGCATGTCTATTTCTTCCTGAATTGTCAATTCCCTTTCCTTCTCGCTCTGTTTAGATCTCTCCTGTGCTGATACAGGTTGAAACGAAAACGAAATGGGGAGGAGTAAAAGCATTGTAAATATTCTGATTCCCTTTTTCATGGCTCCTTTTATTAGCTTTGTGATGTAAAGATAGGACCTTGATATCCATAGTTTTGTTAATGAAGAGTTAACGCAGGGTTAATGTTCCGGCTCCTCTAGCACTATATTAATAAAATGAATACTTTTGATTTGTAAATATCCTGCCGGATGAAAAAAAGGAATACAGTCTTGTTTCTGGGTATAATTTCAATAATCGTACTGATATCTGTTCAGTTAATTATTGTTTTGGGTCTGTGGAAACAAAAGTCTGAAATGTTTGACTTAAGATATAACCTGCTATCAAAAGAGGCATTGGCCCAAATGGAAAGAAGGAGATCAGCCGATGATGGATTTGATACAGCAAGAATTCTAATAAATAAATATTCAGAAAAAGTAATTCAGGAAGGTCTTGCAAACATTACAGATGATTCACTGCTTGCAAAAAAGAAAGAGGAGATATTTGAATATGTCTATAAGGTGCTTGTCCTCGAACAAGATCTTTCTGCTATTTTATCAAGTTACTTTGAGAGAAGACGTTATGAAAAAGACTTCAATTACAACATTGTCATTAATTATCTTGAAATAGTCGATTTTAATACACGCATCCCTATTTTTGAAAGCGAGGATTTTCGCAACAGAAGGGCGCCTGACTCAGCGACGGGCTCTGTAACGAAAAATGAAGAATCATCAAGAATACTTGTTAACGGATATCGTTCAGAGGATAATAATTACCGCATTTTTTTTGAATATTATATAGATTTCTCAGACAAGCAAGCCCTTATACTTAAAGAAGTATCAACCTCACTTAAACTGAGTATTTTCAGCATAATATTCATTGTGGTCATTTTTATGATAACTTACCGTAACCTTATGGAAGAGAAGCGGTTATCAAACCTAAAGACCGATTTTATAAATAATATGACTCATGAGCTCAAGACTCCATTGTCGACAATTACGGTTGCCGGTAAAACACTCGAGATGGAGAAGATACGGCAAAATGACGCAAAGATTGTTGAGACAGCAAAGCTTATCGGAAAACAGAGCATTCATCTTAACCAGCTCATAAATATGATTCTTGAGATCAGCATGTGGGAAAGAACACAGTTCCAGCTTGACAAGAAAAAAGTAAATATTGAAGAGGTTATGAACGACATCATTGAAAGCTTTGAATCGGGATGCAGTAGTTGTGCCGAGCTCCAAAAAAAATATAATTTTAACGGTGTTGAAGCAGATATTGACCAGGTGTATTTCACCACCCTTATTAACAATCTCTTATCCAACGCAGTTAAGTATTCGGAAGCCAAGCCTGTAATTAATGTCGAAGGTTACGCTGAAAACAATAATATCAATATTAAAGTTATTGATAACGGTATTGGGATCAGCAGAATTGATCAGAAACATGTATTTGACAAGTTTTACAGGGCCTCTTCCGGAAACATTCACAAATATAAGGGATTAGGTCTGGGGCTATATTATGTAAAAAAGATTGCTGAAGCTCATGGTGGAGATGTAACGGTTAGCAGTAAACCGGGAAAAGGTAGTATATTTACAGTAACAATACCCTATTAGTCTAAAGTAATTACCAAGCATTATGAAAGTACTATTAGCAGAAGATGACAGAGATTTCGGAAATATTCTCTCGCAATATGTATCCATAAGTGGTTTTGAAGTAACACTTGCCCGCGACGGGAAAGAGGCATGGGAATTGTTCAACCTAGAAAAACCTGATATCTGTGTACTTGATGTTATGATGCCGGAGATGGACGGATTTACACTTGGGGAAAAAATCAAAGAGGCACAGCCTGATGTACCTCTGATTTTTCTGACTGCAAAAAGCCTTAAGGAGGATATTGTCAGAGGACTAAAGATCGGGGCAGATGATTATATTACCAAACCGTTTGATCCAGAAGTACTTATACTTAGAATCAATAACATACTCAAGCGTACATACTCTTCTTCTAATGATGAGTACAAGATCTCATCAACATTGTTGAAATTCCATACACTTGAGCTTATCTGCTGCAATGCCAGGGAAAAGCTTACACTGAAAGAGGCGCAACTGCTAAGATATTTCATTGTCAATAAAAACAAGATTCTCGCAAGGGAAGATATTCTTACCGAAATATGGGGAGAAGACGACTATTTTCTTGGAAGAAGCATGGATGTATTTATAAGCCGGTTACGTAAATTTGTATCAGAGGATAAGAATATAGATATCCGCACGGTACGCGGTACCGGATTTATCCTTGAAGAGTACAATCCAGGCGAAGAACCAACAAAAAGAGTAGATTAATTGCCCCAAATACATCAAACGAAAAAGGACGCAGAGTATTCAATCTCGCGTCCTTTTTCATTATTCGTTAATATTATTTCGCAGATCCCAGTAACTCGTTAACTTTTGAATAGAGATCTTCACCTTTGAGGTTCCTTGCAATAATAGTTCCATTTTCATCGATTAGGAAATTGGCAGGAATTGAATTTACTGCATATAGTTTTGCAGCAGCATTACTCCAGTACTGAAGATCAGAAACATGTGTCCAGGTAAGATTATCATCAGCAATTGCCTTTACCCAGTCTTCTTTTTTCTGATCAAGAGATACACCATACACATCAAAACCCTTCTTATTGAACTCTTTATAAACTTTTACTACGTTTGGATTCTCTTTACGGCATGGATTGCACCAGGCTGCCCAAAAATCAACCAGCAGCAGTTTTGTTCCGAATTTTGAAGAAAGTGTTACGGGATTGCCATTGACATCGTTCATTGTAAAATCCGGAGCTTTTTGTCCGACAGATACTGTTTTCATTACTGTAACCCTGCTTTTGAGGTTTTTAATTATAGGAACCCTGGCAACATTGGTATCCATTGCATTTACAAAAGATTCTATTTCTTCGATTTCAAGTTCATAGCTAAGGCTATTCAGAATCGATGGTGCAACAAATGATGAGGGATTGTTCCTTACAAAATTCTTTTGCAGCTCAGTCATGTCGTTCTGAATTGCATCAGCTTGTTTCTCAAGTTCGGCAACCTTTGCCAAATCACCTGCCTGGCTTGCAGCCTGGTATTCAGTATACGTTTGGGAATACCTTTCACTCAATGGCTTATTTGAATCGACAAATTCCTCGTATTCATCATTTGTAGCTGATCCGGTAACTTTGGCACTAAAAAGTGAATCAAGTTTTCCAGTTATTGCTATTTCTGAATTTTCAAGATAGAATGATGTCCTCATATTACGGCCCCTCGCTACAAGCTGAATAAGCTGAGGGAACTCAACGGCTCCACCCTTAATTTTAAACGATCCTTTTTTTGAAAGTGCAGAATCTATGGTTACAATTTTGCCGTCTTCACGTTTCTGAAGCAGGAACATTACACTGTCAGAACCATCAATTTTTCCGGCAATTGTGTAATGAGGCTCTGAAGTACACGATACTAATAAGTAAACACTAACTATCAGATAAATAACTTTTTTCATAAGTAAGAAATTAAATATTTATTTTAAACTATTCAATGCAAATATAAAAATATTATTCACTCTCGTTTTTAAAATAATTATCAAGAAGGTTAAGAGCTGCTTTATATGATGTAATGGTTCCGTCATGTAATTGCTGCTCCATAAGTGGCTTAAGCAATCTTACCTTCTCATTATTATAGAAAGAATTATTAAGATATTCCAGAATAGTATCATGCATCCGTATAACAGCCTGTTTTTTTCTAAGTTCCTTAAAGTAACCTGTCTCTTTTGTGAATTTTATATACCGTTTAATCTGTTCCCAAAGCTCAGCAATACCGGTGTCCATTTTTGCTGAACAGGTAAGAACACATGGGTTCCATCCTGAAGGCTGAGGTGGAAACAGGTAGAGTGCATTCTGAAATGTGACCCTTGCTAATTCAGCAGAAATCATATTTGAGCCATCTGCTTTTGTAATTGCAATGATATCGGCCATTTCCATTATCCCCCTTTTTATTCCCTGTAATTCGTCACCTGCTCCTGCAAGCAAAAGCAAAAGAAAACAGTCAACCATTGAATGAACTGCGGTTTCTGATTGTCCAACGCCTACTGTTTCAATAAGGATAGTATTAAATCCGGCAGCTTCGCACAGAATTATTGTCTCCCGCGTTTTTCGGGCTACACCGCCCATCGTTCCTGATGCAGGAGAGGGTCTTATATATACATCCGGATGCTTACATAGTTGTTCCATCCTTGTTTTATCTCCCAATATGCTCCCCTTTGTTTTTTCGCTGCTGGGATCAATTGCAAGAACTGCCAGCTTTTTACCTTCACCGACAACATGTAATCCAAAGTTGCCAATAAAAGTACTTTTTCCTGCGCCGGGCACACCTGTAATACCTATTCTTATGGACTTTCGGCTATAGGGAAGGCATCTTTCAACAACCTCCTGGGCAAGTTCGTAATGGTCCGGAAGAGAGCTTTCAGTCAGAGTTATAGCCCTGCTTAAAATTGTTCTGTTTCCCTCCAGTATTCCGGCAACATATTCATTTACATCTATTTCACTAAAATTGTTATCCCTTCTCTTTTGCAGGATACCCGGATTAATATTCGGCGGCTGAGGAATCCCAACCCGTATATTTTGTGCACTTTTTTTCCCTGAAGTTCTTTCCATTTTAACAAGTGTCATTCAAAGAATAATTAAAGGGTGTCAGAAAAAGATCTCACACCCTTTTTTAATATTACATCAGAAAATGTCTGAACTATTTTGCTGCAGTTGCTTGTTCTACATCTGCATTCAGCATCAGAACAACTTCTGAATTTTTCGGATCGTTTGTATAAACATAAATTGCCTTTGTAACCTTACCTTTGTAGGTTCCAGAATTAAAAACGGCTTTGATACTGCTCGACTCACCGGGTTTTATGCCAACACCCTGAGGTCCCTGCTGAACTGCAGTACATCCACAGGTTGATTTTACCTGCCTTAACATCAGATCTCTTTTGCCGGTATTCGTAAACTTGAATTCTACCTCTTTTGCGGTATTTCCGGGCATCTTGCCAAGATCTACAGTGGTTGAAGCTACTTTGAATACGGGAGCATTAACAAGATCCTCTTTCGAAAGTGATGAAAAATCTTCGACAAGATTCGCAGATATGTAGTAATATACATTGTCCTGAGCAACCCCATTGATTTTTACTTTGACCATATCGCTTACATTTCCCCAACCCTGATTTTTAGTAGCGTCATATGTTCCCTCAATGATTCCTTTCTGACCGGGTTTGAGTGTTTCAGGATTTGCCTTAACTACGAGATGTGCAGGTACCTGATCAAATTCAATTTTAACAGGGGCCGCCGAAGTATTAATCAATGGCATTATTCTGATCTTTTTCTCTGACTTTTTCACATTTGTGAAAGCCAGATGATTCGATTCAAACCTTACTGAACCTACAGGGAAAGTGAATAATTCATCTACAGTTTTTTCACGGGGAATTACTTCTCCTTTTATTACAAGTACGACAACTTCGGGTTTTGAATTCGTATAAACCGACAAGGTTTTATTAAACTGACCGGGTCTGTTTACAGGGTCGTATATAGCTGTTATTGTTCCATTCCCACCTGCCGGGATTGGTGTACGGGTCCATTCCGGAGTAGTACATCCGCATGAGGCAACAATATTTTGAATTACCAGAGGGCTGTTACCTGTATTAGTGACTGCAAAAGCAAATGTCTGCCTGCCTGCCTCTTCCTTAAAAGTTCCAAAATTATGCTCCTTAACCGGCAATTGCATCACAGGTTGGGATATAGCTGAAGCTCCCAAAAAAATGAAAGACAAAAACATTAAAAATTTATTCATTGCTTTAAGTGTTAATTAAAAATAATTAGAATCGGTTCTGTAATTTTCTATAATAACTCCCCACAATCATTTTTGGTTGCATGAAGCAATATAATACAATTGAATGATTTCATTTACCGAACAAAATTAATAAAGTTTATTTTTTTTCAGTCATTTTAAAACAGAATATCGTTAGTTTTGTTTCTTAATCATATAATTGGAATAAAATTTGCTGAGGCAAGTTCCTGTTTGTATGTGAATATACTTAGAATGAAAAAGTTCAAGAGACTCATAATCACATTATTAGCGTTCTTATTTTATCTGAATGCAAGTGGCCAGTTCTATAATGGCCATCAAATGACTTTCGGAAAGAACTCTGTTCAATATTTTAATTATTACTGGTCCTTTTACAGATTTGACGATTTCGATTGCTATTTCAATGAATATGGCCGCGATATAGCCCAGTACACTGCTGATTATGCAACTAAAAAACTTGATGAAATTCAGGATTATTTTGATTATACCCTGGATAAGAGGATAATATTCATAATTTATAATAAAAATGCAGAGTTTAAACAGTCAAATATTGGTCTAGTTACTTTTGAGGAAGACAGTTATAATACCGGTGGTTTCAACCGTATCATAAAAAATAAAGTAATGCTTTATTATGAAGGTGATCATGTTTCTTATCAGAAGCAAATTGCTTCTGCAATTACCGGAGTAATAATTAATGAAATGCTCTATAATGCCGACGTAAAGGATCGCATTTCAAGTTCATCAAAAATATACATGCCAGACTGGTATCTGAAAGGATTGACAAATTATGTAGGATATGGGTGGGATTATGAAGCTGAGAACAGGGTAAAAGATGGAATAAAATCCGGTAAGTACAAGAATATAAATCATCTTGAATATGATGATGCAATTGTTGCGGGCCAATCATTCTGGCGATTTGTCGGAAAAGAATATGGGGATGCACTGATCCCGAATATCATATACCTTACAAAAGTCTACAAAAATGTTGATGATGGTTTTCAGTATGTTATCGGAAAGGATCTTAAGGATTTGCTTAAAGAATGGAAGGCGTTCTATCTTAAGGAATATGAATCCGATAATGGAAGCCCGTCTGATGCAGGTAATATAATTAAAAAATCAAAGAAAGAGGTTATATATCAACAGGTTAGTGTCTCTCCGGATGGTAAATTTATAGCCTATGTAACCAATGACTGGGGCAGAAAAAAGATATGGCTTTACGATCAGACAACAGGTAAGCAGAGAGCAGTTTTCAAAGCAGAACCGAGATTCGAGCAGGTTACAGATAATACCTATCCTGTGCTAGCCTGGCATCCCAGCGGCAGAATTCTGACTTACATAACTGATGAAAAGGCTGATCTTGTGATGTATTTTTACCGGGTCGATGAAAAAACTACTGACAGGAGAAACCTTCTTTATTTTGATAAAGTGCTGGACTTTTCATATTCACCCGAAGGATCCCGCCTTGCTTTTTCAGCAGTAAAGGATGGAGTGACCGATATATATATCCACACCATTGCTTCCGGAACTAATGAACAGATAACCAAAGATATAGCAGATGACCTATCCCCTTCTTTCCTTAAAAATCCGCCGGAAAGGATAATCTTTTCATCGAACAGGTTAACTGATACTATTACAAATACAGGTGATCCATTTGAAAATGTAGCATTGACTTTTGATCTTTTTACATATAATACATCCGGCCGGAGTAATATCCTCACAAGATTGTCTGAGGGAAAGTATACCGACAGGTTTTCACCATCCGAAATCGGCAAGGACAAGTATTCATATATTGGCGATGGTACAGGAGTACTCAATAGATATACAGCGATTTCGGATAGTGCAATTAGCAATATCGACACAACCACTCATTATCGTTACTTTATTCAATCTCAACCTGTTACAAATTACGACCGTAATATTCTTAATCAGTCTGCTGTAAATGGTTCTGACACCTACGGTGAAGTACTGTTTAAAAACAGGAAGTATCAATTAAGGAAAGGATTATTCAGCAACTCCGGCGCTATTCCTGAAAGCGAATTAGTCCTTAGTAATTTCCGAAAAGAGAAAAATGAATTCCTTCATAAAGCTGACAGCATAGAGCAGTTACGTCAATGGCTTCTTGTTGAAGAAAGGAAAATGAGAGATACACTTAAGAAGCCACTCTATGAGTACTACATTAAAGATGAGCCAATTGATATAAATCATTACATCTTTGAAAAAGAGAAGGAAAACTATTATAGTCAGATCTGGAAAAAGGACTATATGGATGTCGATCTTGACACCGGACAAATTGCACTTCCATCCATAAGAATTTATGAGACATCATTTTATAATAATTACATATCAAACCAGATTGATTTTAGTTTTCTTAATAACTCTTATCAGGTTTATAGTGGAGGAGCTCCTTATTTCAATCCAGGGGTTAATCTTATGACCCGGATCGGCACACTGGATCTTTTTGAGGATTACAGAATTACGGGAGGTTTCAGATTCTCAGGTAACTTTGACAGCAATGAATACCTACTGAGTGTTGAAAGCCTTAAAGGTAAATTTGACAAACAGGCTATCTTCCACAGGCAGGTATTTTTTGCCAGCGGAAATAACGGTTTAAATCTTTTCAAAATCTATACTCATAACCTATATCTATCGTATGCAAAACCCATTAGTCCTGTACTGGCATTAAAAGGCACCTTGTCTTACAGGAATGATAACCAGGTGATGCTGGCCACTGATTTGACCTCCTTGAATAATAGGAACTCATCCCGCAACTGGACAAGTCTGAAAGGTGAAGTTATTTATGACAACACCCGTAAGAGAGCTGTGAATATTTATTTCGGTACGAGATTTAAAATTTTTGGAGAATACTATAAAGAGTTGACCCGGAGCAAGTCAGATATGATCGTAGTTG
>JBBRVC010000047.1:0-25689 GCA_038247205.1 Bacteroidales bacterium | reverse complement strand
TCAGGTTATTAACAAAAAAGGGGAATGGGAAACTGTAATCGACAACCTGGGTTTTCCAATGGGGAAAGATAAAACTGTAATTGCGGACCTGACAGGTAAGTTTATTACATCAGACCATAGAATAAAGATCAGAACCAATATGGAGATCTATTGGGATTATATATTCTTCTCTGAAAAACTTATTGATAATCAGGTTGTAACAACTAAAATGGAACCTTTTGCAGCTGACCTGCATTATCGGGGATTTTCAGAAAGTTTCAGAAAAGGGAACAGGTATGGACCTCACTGGTTCAATTATGCTAAAACTGAAAAATCCCCAAAATGGAGAGATCTGCCCGGGAATTATACACGCTTCGGCAATGTATTACCACTTCTGAATGCATCTGATAATAAGTATATTATCTCTAATGCCGGTGATGAAACTTCTGTGGAATTCGATGCAGCTTCACTTCCTGAATTGAAGCCAGGCTGGAAAAGGGATTTTCTTATAAACATTGTTGGCTGGGTTAAAGATGGAGATTTAAATACTGCTTTCGGTAACTCAGTTCTCCCTCTGCCATTCCATGGAATGAAGAGTTATCCTCCTTCTGAGAAAGATATTTATCCGAACAGCCCTGAGCTTCAAAAATATAACAGGGAATATAACACCAGAGTAGTAACTAATGAAGGATATCTTAATGCGCTTAAAGGGGAATATAAAACCACGACTAAATGAAAATAAGTTTACACATTCCCGGCTTTTTTACCCCTAAATCCCCCGGAGGGGGACTTAAAATCCTTTCAAGTGGTTTAAAGCCCCCCCTGGGGGGATGGGGGGTAAGATTAAAGGGAGTAGAAAAGATACGGATCAAAACAAATTATAAACTTACTCACCTTCTATGCATTATCCTGTGCGTTACTCCTTCACTCTCAGCCCAAAAAAAGCCAATAACCTTTACAGACATAACAAAGAAAGCCGGAATCGACTTTAAATATACACTTGGTGACTATTCCTATGTGAATATTATTGAAAGCAGCGGATCGGGAATCACAGTATTTGATTACAATAATGATAAGCTCATGGACCTGTTCCTGATGAACGGAACATATCTTGAAGGCATTTCTGATCCCGAGGGTAAAGTTTTCAAAGATACTCCTGACAAGCTCTATAAGAATAATGGCGACGGAACTTTTACTGATGTCTCAAAAGAAGCAGGTATAGATGATAAACACTGGAGCATGGCTGCCGGAGCAATAGATTGCGACTTTGACGGAGACCAGGATCTCTATTTACTTAACTATGGCCCGAATATATTTTACAGAAATAATGGAAACGGAACATTCAGCGATATCACCTCAGAGCTGGGCCTGACAGGACCTGAAAAACTGAATGGTTTTACCAAATGGAGCATTGGAGTATCATTCTTGGATTATAACAACGATGGGCGAATGGATGCTATGGTTGGAAATTTTCTTGCATTCGATCCTGCATATGTCTCAACAGCAGGACCCGGAATAATGCCACACCCTTCTGAGTACAAAGGACAGGCATCGATGCTCTACGAACAACAGCCCGACGGTAAATTTATCGATGTTACAAAGAAAAATAATTTGCTTTATCCCGATTCAAAATGCATGGGATTAACCGTTTATGACTACGATGATGACGGCGACCTCGACATTTTTCAGGCAAATGACCATCATTTAAATTACCTGTTCAGAAATGATAAAGGAATATATAAAGAAGTTGCAGTTCAAAGTGGTGTTGCTGCCAATAGTAATGGTGTGGGAACAGGATCAATGCATGGCTCAATTGGAGATATAGATGGTGACGGATTAATTGATCTTCTTGTTACTGATCTTGAATTTGGTGCATTATACCGGAATATGGGAAACGGACTTTTTACCGATATAACAGAATCGAGTGGTATAGCCGGACAAATGGCAGGTAAGGGCAGCTGGGGAGCTGTTTTATTTGATTTTGACAATGATGGCGATCAGGATATTGTTGCTGCAAATGGAACTGCCGAAGAGCTCATTCTTCAATTGCCACTTCTTCTGGAAAACGATGGAACTGGAAAGTTTAAAAATTCCGGACCAGAGAGTAGTCCATATTTCTCTACAAAGCGTTCAGGAAGAGGAGTTGCTGTCTGTGATTATGACAATGACGGTGACCTTGATGTAATTATTTCGCATGTTGATAAGACAGCTACCACAGTCTTGCTACGGAATGATGGCGGAAACAAAAACAACTGGCTAGGTCTGACATTAATCGGGAAAAATGGAATGGGACCTGCAATTGGAGCAAAAGTAACTGTAACCACAGGGGGAAAGAAACAGGTTCTGATAAACCAATGGACTACCAGTTACCTCTCAAACAACGATCCACGAATGCATATTGGCATGGGACAACTTAAGCAGATAGAAACTCTGGAAATTAGTTGGTCGGATGGAAAAAAGGAGGTGTATAAAACCATTGCTTCGAACAAGTATATAACTATAAAACAGGGAGTTGGAATAGTGGAGTAATGGTATAATGGTATGATGGAATAATAATAATATAAATTCAATGATATGATAAACCAGTATTTAGAGAAAGTAATAGACCTCACAAATCCGGAGAAGAATGTAATTTACAACATGTCGCATGAAGAGGCTGTTGAAGCTGTACGATCAGGAGATACAGAGGCCGTGAGGAGAATTGACGGGCAGTTTGCCCTTGTATCAGTTGAAGGGAAAACAATAAGAATGGCCAGATCGATCGGACGGCCTATACGCTATTTCATTGCAAAACGTCCTGAGGGACCGAATCTTATTATTGCAGAGCGTATAGACGTCATTTTCGATTATCTTAAAAAGGAAGGTCTCGATCATCAGTTCCACCCATCGTATACCAGAATGGCACCCGCTCATTATGTTACTAAGATTGAACTTCTGGGCTGTCCTGACCCTAATCCTGTATATACACGGTTTTTCACTCCCGAACGAAATAAATATAAAAACTTCACCACAGGAAAAATCGGGGAAGAGTATATTAGTATAGTATACGAAGAAATAAAGAAATGGTTGCAAAATCGTGCAAAAACCGGTCCGGTAGGAGTCACATTTTCAGCAGGTATCGATAGTGGTTCTGTTTTCCTCCTCACCTATCATGCACTAAAGGAGCTTGGAGAGAGTCCATCGAGGCTGAAGGCATTTACATTATCAATTGACGGAGGCGGAGCTGACCTGGCTCAGGCCAGAAGATTTCTGGAATCATTAAACCTTGAAATGTTCCTCGAACCGATAGAAACTGAATACTCATCTCTTGATTGGAAGAAGGCTGTAAAAGCAGTAGAAGACTACAAACCACTTGATATTCAGTCTGCTGCGATGAACATTTCATTACTGCAGGGTATTCGTTCACGCTATCCTGACTGGAAATACATTATTGACGGTGAAGGCGGTGACGAGAACCTGAAAGACTATCCCATCGAAGAGAATCCGGAACTGACTATCAAAAGTGTCCTGAATAACCTGATGCTCTATCACGAAGGATGGGGTGTTGATTCAATCAAACACTCTTTAACCTACTCCGGAGGATTGAGCAGAGGATATATGCGTTCCTTTGCCACAGCTGATGTTGCAGGATTTGAGAGCTTCAGTCCGTATACCCTACCGAACGTAATTGAAATATCAGAGGGCATCCCCTATATTGACATGACCAACTGGGAACATAAGAAACTTTATGATCTTAAAGGAGAGATAGTTTCACTTGGTGTTAAAGCTGTAACCGGAATGGAAATGCCCGTATTTGAAAAAAGGAGGTTTCAGCATGGGGCAGCTTCCTCAAATGATTTTGCCAAACATTTTCCGGAAAAAGAGATCACCTACAGAAAGGAGTTTCTATCGCAGTATGAATGAAAGTTCTGAAATCTCAATAACTGACAAATGGATAACAAGCAACCGGGGGAATAAAAACCCGGTTGATCCATTTAAACCATACGGATTTCTTGTAGAAAAGGAACGAACTTCATCAGGTAAAGTTGAGGATACCGGAATAATTTTTCTTGCCAATAGTGAATGTCCGTTTCATTGTCTGATGTGCGATCTGTGGAAAAACACAACAGATAGCCCTGTCCCTGAAGGTGCCATACCGGCACAAATCGAATGGGCTCTTGACAAAATGCCCGGTGTAAAACACATCAAACTCTATAACAGCGGGAGTTTTTTCGATAGGCGAGCTATTCCTGAAATGGATTATGAACAGATTGCATCACTATTAGAAGGACTAGAAACAGTAATTGTTGAAAGTCATCCGAAGCTGATCAATGAAAGCAGTCTGAGATTCAGGGATATGCTTAAACCTGATCTGCATATTGCAATGGGACTTGAAACTGTTCATCCCGGAGTCCTCTCAAAACTCAATAAGCAAATGACCACTACTGATTTCAGCAAATCAGTCAGATTTCTTACAAATAATGGGATTATGACAAGGGCTTTCATTCTTCTGCGGCCTCCTTTTATGACTGAAGCAGAAGGAGTTGCTTGGGCCATTAAATCAATTGATTTTGCGTTCGGCTCAGGTGTTGAATGTTGTACTATTATCCCTGTAAGAGGCGGAAACGGGGCAATGGAATTACTATTTAAAAATGGTCATTTTACTCCACCGGATATCCGTTCACTTGAGACAGTTCTTGAGTACGGCATCAAACTGAATTCAGGGCGTGTATTTGTCGATGTATGGGATCTGGGGCTTTTTTCGAGTTGTGAGAAATGTACTGATCAAAGAACAAAACGGTTGATTGAAATGAACATGAATCAGAAAATACTATTCAGGGAAAATTGTGTATGCAATTCATTTTAGCTTCCGGCGAAAGATGTCTATATTCAATGACAATTCAGGCATGGCCACTCGGGGATCCATCTGGTATACTATCTTTGATTTTTAACAAACGGATGACTATGACAAGCGAAAAAGTTACAGTAGGATTTATTGGAGCAGGAGGAATTGCCAGGGCACATGCTTTTGCAATAAATTCTCTGCGTTATTATTACAATGATGCACCTGAGATAGTTGCTGAAGCTGTGTGTTCATCCACATCAAAAAGCCGTGAGAAATTTGCGGGCCTGTTCGGATTTAAGAATTCGTACCCGCTTGAGGATTTTGTATCAAATGAAAAGATAAATTCTGTTTATATCCTTGGACCGAATAATGTGCACTCTGAGCATTTTAAAGCTGCAGTCAGGATGCCAGCGGTAAAGCGGATCTATATTGAGAAACCTTTATGCTCATCACAAGCTGAGGAGGAAGAAATTGCAAAAGCTGCAAAAGATAATCCGCGCATCAAAATTCAGGCAGGGTTTCAGTTTCTCTTCATGCCATCTGTCAGGGAAGCTTTGACATTCTGGAAGTCGGGCAAACTGGGAAAACCCCTGCATTTTGATATAAAATATTATCATGGTGATTATTTAAAAAAAGAATACCGCGATCAAAGGCAAACACGTTTAACAGCCGCACCTGATGGCGGTGCTATGGCTGATCTTGGTTCACATGCCATAAGTTTAATAATAGCTTTTATGGGCGATGATATTCAGATTACAAGCGCATTGCAAGGGGGGCAGTTCGCTGATGTTATTTCAAATTCAGATCTTTTCAGCCTTCTCACTCTTTTTGACCTTAAGACTAAGGCTGTTGGTACTTTGTCGGCGAGCCGGATAAGCTCAGGCACCGGTGATACAATCGCACTCGAACTTTATGCTGATAAAGGATCATTGCGATTTTCTTCTCAATATCCAGACTATTTCGAATTCTACCTTGAAGAGTCAGGATCATGGACAAAAGTTCCGACGGGAAGTAATTATAAATCAATCACAAGTTTTCCATCAGGGCATGTTCCACCGGGTTGGCTTCGCTCGATGATTCATGCGCATTATGTATTTCTTACAGGTAATGATCCGCTGGCTTTTATCCCTGATTTACAGCATAGTCTTAGTGTACAGCGACTTGTAAGACAGGCAGCAACGCACTTTTATGAGTTCAGGAACCATATCCTGACAGACTAATAAACTCATCCCATTTTTTCAATTCAGATTGATATAATTTGAAAAATGAAAAAACATTTCGTATGTTTGCGAAATAAAGAAATGAAAATAGATCAAGATGCCGGAAAAGTTAGAATTTACTGATGATGTGAAGCAGATTGCAAGAATTTCCAAAGCCCTGAGCCACCCGGTCAGAGTATATATTCTGCAAAAGCTGGCAAAAATGAACTCATGCTGCTACAGTGGCGATCTGGTTGAAGAATTGCCGGTTGGTCGTTCCACTCTATCCCAGCATTTAAAAGAGTTGAAATATTCTGGATTAATCCAGGGCGAGATCAATCCTCCCTATATAAAATATTGCATCAACCGCGAAAACTGGGAAAAAGCAAAGAAACTGCTTGGTGATTTTCTTAATGAAAATAAAACTTCTGAAGTATCAGAAATAATTACAACGAAGTAGTATAATTCGAAGTAACTAAATTAAACTAAATGGATATAAAGATCTTAGGTACAGGCTGTCCGAAGTGTAAGACTTTGGAAATGATCACCCGTGAGGCTGTAAAAGAAATGGGTATAGATGCAACAATAAGCAAAGAAGAGGACATAATAAATATTATGAATTTTGGAATTATGCATACTCCCGGGCTTGTAATTAATGGGAAAGTGGTTCTAAGCGGCCGTGTACCGTCATCGAAAGAAATAAAAGAAGTTCTTACAAGTAACCAATAGTTAATTCACTCCCTGGTCCTTTTCATATGGAATTTCTGATCGACCTTCTTGATAGTAGTACAATGCCTTGGCTAACAGCATTTTTACTGGGGTTAATGACTGCAATAAGCCCATGCCCTCTGGCGACAAATATTACCGCTGTCGGATTCATAAGCCGGGACATTGAAAACCGAAACCGTGTCTTTATAAACGGTCTGCTCTATACCCTTGGAAGAGTAATAACCTATACCGGTATAGCATTGGTAATTTATCTTGGAGCCGACCAATTGAAATTTTCAGGATTTTTTCAACGTTACGGAGAAAAAATCCTTGGGCCATTGCTCATAATCATGGGGTTATTCATGCTTGATATTATCAGGATCAACTTTCCGGGTTTTAACAGGCTTACCTCAGGCTTACAGAATAAAAAAAAGTGGGGATATCTTGATGCGCTTTTACTCGGACTACTGTTTGCTCTCGCTTTTTGTCCATACAGCGGTGTTCTTTACTTTGGAATGCTTGTTCCTCTTACTGTTGCCAGCGCATCGGGATTATACCTGCCGGCTGTTTTTGCCATTGCTACCGGATTGCCGGTTATTGTTTTTGCCTGGATAATTGCCTACACAATCTCAGGAATAGGAGGAGTGTATAACAAACTCAAAATTTTCGAACTCTGGTTCAGACGGCTTATAGCTGTATTATTCATTGCAGTTGGTATCTATTACATACTCAGGGTATTCCTGTAATTTTTTTATGAAAATATTTCGTGATTTTACGAAATATTAATAATTTACTATAACTATAAATGGAAATCAAAAAAGAACTTAAAATACTTACATGGATCGCAGTTGTTTTTGCCATAGTATTCTTTCTTCCGATAGAAAGTGAACGGTTCACCACAGCTATCGCCGCAACCCTCGATCTGGTAAAATGGTACGCTAGGGAACATGTCATTCTGTGTCTGCTTCCTGCATTTTTTATTGCCGGTGTAATTTCCGTTTTTGTAAGCCAGGCATCTGTCCTGAAATATTTTGGAGCCCAGGCTAAAAAATGGCTGGCATATACAGTTGCCGCGGTTTCGGGAACTATTCTCGCAGTATGTTCCTGTACAATATTGCCACTCTTTTCCAGCATACATAAAAGAGGTGCTGGACTTGGGCCGGCTATTGCATTTTTATATTCCGGTCCTGCAATCAATATTCTTGCAATAATACTTACAGCAAGGATCCTGGGATTTGAAATGGGTGTGGCAAGAACAATCGGGGCTGTCTCATTCAGTATTATTATCGGATCGATCATGGCGATAATTTACCGTAAAGAAGAAAAAGCAAAGAAGGAGCAGCAAATGAATATTGTTCCACCTCCTGAGAAACGTCCGATATGGCAGACATCCATACATTTCTTTACTCTTGTTCTGATACTGGTTTTTGCCAACTGGGGAAAACCTGCAGAAGGTGATAACTCCAGTACATGGTTCTACCTCTGGGACTATAAATGGTATATTACAGGTTTCTTCAGCCTTGTGTTGTGCTATTCATTGATAAAGATATTGAAAATCAACTGGAAATGGGTACTTGGTGCTGTTTTGGTCACTCTGCTCTCAATCTTACTTTCCAATTCATTTATCGACAACATTAAAATCAGACCTCTCATACCGGTACTGACAGGGATTGTCGCTCTGGCAGTAATAACCCTGATGGACAGGAATGAACCTGAGAACCGGGAATGGACCATGGCCACCTGGGATTTTGCTAAACAGATCCTTCCACTGCTCGCTATTGGTGTTGTTACTGCAGGTTTCCTGCTTGGTTCAACCCATGATGGTAAAACCATTGCGGGAGTGATCCCCAATGAGTGGATCTCAGCGCTTGTTGGTGGCAATTCAGTGTTCTCTAACTTTTTTGCATCTTTTGTAGGAGCATTTATGTATTTTGCCACTCTCACCGAGGTGCCTATCCTGCAAGGATTAATTTCCTCAGGAATGGGAAAAGGTCCTGCTCTTGCTCTGTTGCTTGCCGGACCATCTTTGTCTTTACCTAATATGCTGGTTATAAGAGGCGTAATAGGAACTCAAAAAACTGCCGTCTATGTAGTTCTGGTTATTTTCATGGCTACAATATCGGGTTTGATTTATGGCTCATTGTTTTAATAATGATAACAAATTATTCACAATAAATTATAATCATATGACTGAGAAAATCCGTGGACTGGTGTTCATTACACTATTGCTTCTTACAATAAGCTGTAACTCCCAGCCAAAGCCGGCAGTAGCCGCCGGAAATGAGGCTGAAAGCACTGAAATTAAATACAAGGTGACCTTTGTTGAGCTTGGATCAGTAAAGTGTATCCCTTGCCAGCAGATGCAACCGGTAATGAAATCGGTTGAAGAGAAATACGGAACACAGGTAAAAGTTGTATTTCATGATGTATGGACAGATGCCGGTGCTCCCTACGGGAAAAAATATGGTATCGAGGCCATTCCAACCCAGGTTTTCCTTGATGAAAATGGGAAAGAGTTTTTCAGGCACGTTGGATTTTTCCCTGAAGAAGAACTTGTGAAGGTTCTGAAACAGAAAGGGGTTAACTGATTTCTTTATAGGTTCAGCACTCAGGCCGGGACAACTGAAGGAAAATATTTTATTTTATAGTAAAGTGCAACGTTGACAAGCGCAATCATAACCGGCACTTCGACCAGAGGACCAATTACTGCTGCAAAAGCTTCACCTGAATTAATCCCGAAAACAGAAATAGCGACCGCAATAGCGAGTTCGAAATTATTGCTTGCTGCTGTAAATGAGAGAGTAGTTGTTTGTTCATAATTTGCCCCGGCCTTCCTGCTCATATAAAATGACAACAGAAACATAATAAGGAAATATATTATCAACGGGATAGCGATCAATACAACATCCAGAGGTAATTTTACAATATATTCGCCTTTCAATGAGAACATTACAATGATCGTAAAAAGTAAGGCGACCAATGTAACCGGACTGATTCTGGGAATGAATTTAGAATGGTACCATTCCTTGCTTTTAACTCTTATCAGAATAAAACGGGTTAAAAACCCGGCAATAAAAGGTATCCCAAGATATATAAAGACACTTTTTGCGATTTCTCCGATAGTTATGTTTTCAACAATTGAATTAGTCGGTACACCAAACCATCCGGGCAAAATTGCAATAAATACCCATGCATAAACAGAAAAAAGCAAAACCTGGAAGATTGAGTTGAATGCCACCAGACCAGCACAATACTCTGAGTCTCCTTTTGCCAGGTCGTTCCACACTATTACCATTGCTATGCATCGGGCAAGGCCTATCAGAATAATCCCATACATATAAGGCAGGTTCGCATTGTCCTGCCCGCGAAACAGTTTGAAGAATATTATAGCAAGGGCAAACATAAGAACCGGACCGATGATCCAGTTCTGTACCATGGAAAGCCCCAGAATTTTGAAGTTCCTGAAAACACCCCCCAGCTCTTCATATTTTACTTTTGCAAGCGGAGGGTACATCATGAGTATTAATCCAATAGCAATTGGAATATTGGTTGTGCTCTCCGGTGAAGATTTCAGGGAGTCCCAGAAAGTAGCTATTGCAGGGAAAAGATATCCCGAAAAAACTCCAATAAACATTGCCAGAAATATCCAGAGTGTCAGATACCTGTCAAGAATCTTCAGTCGTGGTTTCATAGTGAACTAATTGTGTCAGAATTAAAGTTTATTAGCAGAAACAGAAATGCTGAAAATGCCTGTTTCTCCATCATGAAATGAAGTCATTTCATTCTCTGACAGATAGTTATTCAAAAGATCATCGGGAATTAAAATTGGCTTTTGTTTGTGAAGGGTTACCTGTGAAAAGCCCGATTCTTCAATTATGCCAAGGTATTTTGATTTCTCTATAGCACCTGAAACACAGCCTGCATACATTTCGGCATCCTTTTGAAGTTTTTCAGGCAGCTCACCCTTTACAACCACATCTGAAATACAGAAATGTCCTCCGTGTTTCAGTACCCTGAAAAACCCATGTGCCATCTGACTGCGGCAACTGTTATCCATACAAAGAATAAGAATTTTCATGGTTGTATTTTTTAGCAGATTATTTTAGCATTTTTAATCGGTTCAAAGAAATTCTCAAACAGACTAAGGTATCCTTCTATTTTATCTGAACACAGACAATAATTTATTTTCAATCCGTCAATTTCTCCGTGTATAAGGCCGATATCCCTGAGCTCCTTAAGGTGCTGGGATACGGTAGTCCTGCTTAGCGGCAAGAAATCGGATATATCGCCTGAAATACAGGTTTTGGTACCGGCAAGGTATTTCAGGATTGCCAGTCTGGCGGGATGCGATATTACTTTAGCAAATCTTGCAAGTTGCTGTAATGAATCATCAAATTTTTCAGCTTTATTCATATTTTATATCTAATGTCGCAAACATACGACATTGAATTGAAAAAATCAAGAAAAACAAGTTTTTTATGTCCTTATCCTCTTTTAAGGCCTGAACTTCACTCCTTACTCCACCACATTGACTTCGTTGAGCTCCTGCACTGCGTTTCGTCGGTTCTTCGTTTACCCCGACCCCAAGGGGAGCGAAGAACCGAATCCAGAGGTTGTTTGGGATAAGTGAAAAGAATTATTCCTGATTTGCTTCACAAATTGATGAATATTCTCGCGCAATGGACCTTCTTTTTCAAGAGCCCGTATAAAGGAACTTCCGATAATAGCGCCACTGGCCAGGCTGCATGCCTGATTAAATGTTTTGTTATTCGAGATCCCAAATCCAATCAACCGGGGAGCTTTCAGGTTGAGATGATTAAACTTTTCAAGTCGGGCAATCTGAGTCTCATCAAAACTATTTGTTGATCCTGTAGTGGCAGAACTTGAGACCAGATACAGGAAACCTTTTGAAATACCGTCGAGATAGCAGACCCTTTCAACCGTTGTCTGTGCTGTGACAAGAAATATATTCAGGATGTTCAGTTTTTCAAATTCCGGTTTATAGTATTCCACATACTCATCAACAGGAAGATCCGGAATGATCGTTCCATCAATGCCAGTCTCGCTACATTTCTCCAAAAAGTTTTCAATCCCGAATTTGTAAATGGGATTTATGTAACCCATTAATATTAACGGGATCTCTGTTTTTTCACGAATCCTGGATAACTGTTCAAATAGGAGCTTAACAGACATACCGTTTCGAAGTGCAATTTCACTACTTTTCTGTATTACCTTACCATCTGCCACAGGATCCGAAAAGGGAATGCCAATCTCAATGAGATCTGCACCTGATTTGTCCAGTTCGGCGATTATGGAAATAGTGTCGTTCAGTGCGGGATATCCGGCAGTAAAATAAACTGAGAGGATATTTCTTTTTTTGGTTTCAAATAACCTTGTGATACGATTCATTACTAATGATTTATGATATAGTGTATAACTAACACTTATTTGTAGAATTTTAATGCTTCACTGTATGCCTGCATGTCTTTATCGCCCCTGCCCGAAATATTAACTACTACTATATCTGATTTCCTTAGTTCAAGTTTACCGAGAGCAGCCAATGCATGTGCAGATTCAAGTGCAGGAATAATTCCTTCAAGACGTGTAAGTTCAAAAGCTGCACTAATTGCTTCTTCATCAGTAGCATACAGATACTCAGCTCTTCCCGTCCCTGCAAGCCAGGCATGCAGCGGACCTACACCGGGATAGTCAAGACCTGCAGAAATTGAATATGGTTCGGTAATTTGTCCGTCATCATTCTGCATTAGAAGGGTTTTGCTTCCATGAATTATTCCCCGGGTCCCTACAGTGATTGTTGCAGCTGTCCGGTCTGTATTTACACCATCTCCCGCTGCCTCAACACCAATAAGCTTCACCCCTCTTCTGTTTATATAGTTGTAAAAAATTCCTGCCGCATTGCTGCCACCTCCGATACATGCAATAATGTAGTCCGGATTTTCAATTTCTCTGGCAGCAAGTTGCGAAATAAGCTCTTCGCTGATCACCGATTGAAACTTTGCTACAATATCGGGGTATGGGTGCGGACCGACAACTGATCCGATTATATAGAAAGTATTTTCAGGATTGCTGATCCAATCCCTCAAAGCCTCATTCGTAGCATCTTTGAGGGTTTTATTGCCACATACCGCCGGAATTACTTTAGCACCAAGCATTTCCATCCGCTTAACATTCGGCTCCTGCCTTGCCATATCCGTTTCACCCATATACACTACACATTCCATATCCATCAGAGCGCATACTGTAGCAGTGGCAACTCCATGCTGACCTGCTCCTGTTTCAGCAATTATCCTGGTCTTGCCCATTTTTTTTGCCAGCAGGATCTGTCCGATGGTATTGTTTATCTTATGAGACCCCGTATGATTTAAGTCTTCCCGCTTCAGGTAGATCTTTGCGCCATACTTGTTGCTCATCCTTTTTGCATAAAAAAGAGGCGTTGGCCTCCCGGCGTAATCACTCAGCAACATATCGAATTCTTCCCTGAATTCTGCTGATTCAATGATCGGGTAATAAACCGCCTTCAATGATTCAAGATTCTGCCTCAGCATCTCAGGCACATATGCACCGCCAAATTCGCCATAATAGCCTCTTGTATCTGCTATGAATGTATCGTTCATCTTAATAATTATTTAATCTGATTCCTGTAATAATTTTTTTTAAAGAATTGATCTCTTTCATCCCCGGGGAACTTTCAAACCTGCTGTTAATGTCAATCCCGTGAAACGAGGTATGAGATATCTTCTTAATATCTGAAACATCATCCGGGCCTATTCCGCCACTCAGAAAAAAGGGGTGATCTGAATTATAGTTTTGAAGGATCTTCCAGTCGAATCTTAATCCTGAACCTCCATAGTCAGGAGTGAAGGTATCAAACAGGAAATAATCTGTAACGTCAACATATTTATCACATTGATTAAATATATTTATATCCCTGATACTAAAGGCTTTGATTACTCCGGCGCCATTTTCTTTTAACCTGAAGCATAAATCCGGCGACTCATTACCATGCAACTGGACTATGTCGAGCGAGTATTTTTCAATAGTTTCTGCAATAACTTCAAAATCAGCATTAACAAAGACACCTGCTTTCTTTATGGAAGCCGGGATCGCGGCAGTTATTTCCGGTTTCAGAGTCAGTCCTGCATAACGGGCAGAGTGAGGATAAAAAATAAATCCAATAATATCCGGATAAAGCTCAGATACTTCGATTATATTTTGCGGATCAAGCATGCCGCAGATTTTAATTTTCAGGTTCATCTTAATCCTGATTTTAGATCTTTAATGAAATCAGCAGCAGCTCTTCCCGGGTATTCCGATTTCATGAAGGCTTCTCCGATAAGGAACGCATCAAACCCATTTTCATATAATTGTATTACCTCTTCATAATTCTGAAATCCGCTTTCAGCTACTTTCAGACAGTTAACAGGCAGGCTCTCCAGAAGATCCTGCGAATTATTCATTTCAATCCGGAAAGTTTTCAGATTCCTGTTATTAATTCCAATGATGTTGATATTGTCACTCAGCTTATCAAGGTCATATTTATCATGGATTTCAAAAAGGATATCCATACCAAGACTAACAGCCAGTCTGGAAAGTCTTTCCACTTCCTCTTTGCTTAACACTGAAGCAATAAGCAATAAGGCAGATGCCCCTATCGATTTTGATTCGACAACCTGGTATTCATCAATTATAAAATCCTTTCTCAGAAGAGGCATCTTAACAAATCCTGCAACATTCTGAATATCAGAGTTATCTCCTCCAAAAAACATTTTGTCTGTCAGAATTGACATCGCACTGACCCCAGCTTCCTGGTATTCCATGGCTACCTGTTCAACCCCGGCGACAGAATTAATAATTCCCCGGGAGGGAGATTGTCTCTTGAACTCTCCTATCACGGATGGCTCAGGTCTGGCCAAAGCATCCATAAAAGATGCCATATTCTGTTTAAAAAGACCTGTGTTCTCAAGGCTCTTTACGGGGAAAAGAGTTTTCCTCTTTTGCACTTCAATCCGCTTTTCTGCGATTATTTTATCGAGTATGTCCATGTTTCTCAGAGTTCAAGAAGTTTTTTCATCTTCTTCAAAGCCTCTCCTCCCATCAGGGAATCATTTGCCAACTCAAAACACTCTGACATACTTTTACCGGGGTTCATCTTTCTGATAGCCATCCCTGAATTTACTGTAACTACCTCATTCTGAGCTAATGTCCCTTTTCCTTCAAGAATATTTAAAAAGATGCCAACAGATTCCTGAACTGAGTTCCCCCCCCGGAGTTCCGCATGATTATGTTTTGTATACCCGATCTTTAAAGGAGATAGAAGTTCCTCTTCCCGGTTAGAAATAATCTTAAATTCTCCGGTAAGAGAGATCTCATCATAACCATCAAGGGAATAAACAATGGTATAATTTTTATCAGTTTGCTGGTAAATGTAGTTATACAACCTTGCAGTTTCGAGATTCCACACACCAACCATCTGATTATGAGGAAATGAAGGATTTACCATTGGTCCCAGAAGATTGAAAAAAGTTTTAACACTCAGCTCTCTTCTTATGGGGGCTATAGTTTTCATCGCAGGATGAAACAACGGGGCATGAAGAAAACAGATATTTGCTTTATCAAGCTGATTTCTTAAAGTATCACGATCGGAAGTAAACTTATATCCCAGAAATTCCAGCACATTACTTGAACCACAGACGGATGAAACACCGTAATTTCCATGCTTGGCAACTTTGTATCCGGCTCCTGCCACAACGAAAGATGACAGGGTGGAAATATTAAAGGTATCTTTCCCGTCACCACCAGTACCGCATAGATCGATTGTGTCAAATTCAGAAAGATCGGTTGCATGGCACAGATCAAGTAAAGCATCACGAAAACCGGCGAGCTCATTTACTGTTATCATACGCATCATGAATACTGTGAGAAAAGAAGATACCTGTGAATTGTTAAACTCACCATTTGTGATTCTTTTCAATAACACATTGGCTTCGTCTCTTTCAAGAGTGAGATGGGAAGTCAGCCTTTGAAGAATTTCTTTCATATACTGTTAATTAAGTTGTCAGCCAGTTTTCCAAAATTTGTTTCCCATCCTTTGTGAGAACCGATTCCGGATGGAACTGAACTCCCCTTATATCAAAGGTCGTGTGAGAAATACCCATAATCATTCCTTCATCATCCTGAGCAGTTATTCTAAGGCCGGGTGGAAGATTTTCACGGCTCACAACCCAGGAGTGATATCTCCCTGCTGTAAAAATTTCCGGAATACCTGCGAAGATCCGTTCACTCCTGTCGATTATATTTATGTTAGTTGCCACCCCGTGATAGACCCTGTCAAGATTGATTAAGCTTCCGCCAAATACTTCTGCAATAGCCTGACAACCAAGGCATACACCGAGAATACTTTTCGTCGGTCCATAATGACTTATAAGGCTTTTTGTTATCCCGGCCTGATCGGGGACTCCGGGACCCGGAGAAATCACAATTTTATCGTACAAGCCAATTTCATCCAGGCTTATCTCATCATTCCTGAAAACATCTACCGGTCCCTTTGATAGTTCTTTAAGTATATGCACCAGGTTGAAAGTAAATGAGTCGTAATTATCCAAAACCAGAATCTTCATCTTTATCACTTTAATTATATTTCTGATGCTATTTCAATAGCCTTCTTAAGGGCGCCCAGCTTATTATTAACCTCATTCAGTTCGCTCAACTCGTCTGAGGCAGCCACGATGCCGGCACCTGCCTGATAACAGAGCGAATTGTTTCTGCTTAGAAATGAACGGATCATTATGGCATGGTTGAAATCACCGTTAAAGCCTATATATCCAATGGCACCACCGTAGAATCCCCGGTTTTTATTTTCAAGAGAGTCAATTATCCCCATAGCTTTAAATTTAGGGGCTCCTGAAAGAGTTCCTGCAGGAAATGAATCACCAAAAATTTTTATAGGGTTAAAACCATCTTTCAGCTCGCCGGAAACTTCAGAAACGAGATGAAGGACATGTGAATAGAACTGCACTTCGCGAAAAGTTTCAACATGCACATTATCAGAATTCCGGCTGAGATCATTTCTTGCCAGATCGACCAGCATCACATGCTCAGCATTTTCTTTTTTGTCGTTAGCCAGATCTATTGCCCTTTGACGGTCTTCCTCATCATCACCAGATCGCTTGAATGTTCCTGCAATCGGATTGATCTTTGCTTTTCCACCTTTTATAACAAGCTGAGCCTCGGGAGAAGATCCAAAAAGCTTGTAACCACCATAGTCAAAATAAAAGAGATAAGGAGAAGGATTTATGTTTCTTAATGCCCTGTAAACATTGAACTCATCGCCCCGGAACTCCTGTGTGAATTGCCTTGAAAGCACAACCTGGAACACATTGCCAAGAAAGCAGTGCTTTTTTCCCTTCTTTACCATTTCGATATATTCATCATCACTTATATTTGATTTTTCATTGTCAAGTGATCTGAACCGGAACGTTCCCAGACTCCTGTTCCGCAACAGGCTTTTAACATCTTCCGCCTTGCTAACATCGTCACCTGCAAGATTTTCAATAAGAGAAATCCTGTTGTTGAAATGGTTTATTGCAATAATATACCGGTAAAGAGAATAATACATATCAGGAATACTATTGTGTTCATCCTGAATTTGTTTAAAACGAACGTCTTCAAAGTACTTTACCGCATCATAGGTTGTATATCCAAACAGACCGTTAACCTCCATACCTGAAATGCTGGTATTCTTTTCAAAAGAGAATGTCTTAATAAAAGAATTAAAAATTTCAGCCAGCATGTGTTTACCGGTTATAGTGTATTGTTCATGATTATGGTTGGGGTAATTAATATCGATTCTGTAATCTTCGACTTTGAATTCGGCCATTACATCGAAGCATATATAACTCATACTATTGCTGTTACCGTGATAATCAGAGCTTTCAAGCAATATAGCGTTGGGATATTTATCTCTGATTTTAAGGTAAATGGTTACCGGAGTAATAATATCGGCCAGTCCGGGAGGAAGAGGATGAAAGCTTGTTCTTAATTTTGAATCTGTCATTTATTGCTGGTTTACAAATTATCTAAAAACAAAACGACCTGCCGGAAGTCCGACAGGTCGTTGTTATATTATTAATATAGCAGTACTATCTTACATCCAGCTTTGCTGATAAGATTTGCCACCACCAATTATTTGTTAAAAGTCTCATTTGGTTTTTCTGATCTGCGAAGATAATTATTTTTGATAAAAAAGATTCCGCTGATAATAAATTTTTTTTTTAAATGTGTCTCGAATCCTGAATGAGCTGGCTTTTCAAGGCTAAGTCAGACGGGCACTTAGCATTCCTTTAGATTCAGATATATAACGTAAGTGTCAATGAATCTAATATTTGGATCAATACTTTTCATCAGAAGACAAATCATTCGTAAATTTAAGCAAAGAATAATTTATTTTAAATCGCATTCAGGCATGTCTGTTTATATTACTTTTATGCCGCTTTTGAATTTAAAATCACAATGTCAGACAGAACAGCATCTCCTGAAAAGAGCCGCATAAGGCTGGCGGTTGCACTAGTCTATTTTTGTATGGGGTTATGTTTCGCGACCTGGGCCAGCAGGATCCCGGATATTAAGAGTACGCTTCATTTAAATGATGCTATGTTTGGCAGTATATTATTTGCTCTGCCTGTAGGTCAATTTCTTATGATGCCTTTTTCGGGAAAGCTTGTAACCCATTTTGGAAGCCGCAAAGTTTTACTCTTCTCTATACCGGTTTATACTATTTGTCTTAACAATGTAGGCTTTGTGAAGGAAGGCTGGCAACTTGCCATTGCATTATTTCTGTTTGGGCTGGCTGGCAACCTATGTAATATTTCGATTAATACGCAGGGAGTTGCCACGGAACGACTTTATGAGCGGCCGATCATGGCCACATTTCATGGAGGATGGAGCCTGGCAGGCTTTACAGGAGCACTCATTGGTCTACTAATGATTAATCTGAATATTAAACCAAACCTGCATTTTATTACTGTAATTGCATTTGTCTGGCTCATATTCTGGCTTAATCAGCCATTTCTTAACAGAGGAAAGATAGGCCACAGTAAGGATGAGCCCAAACGTAGATTCTTTTCTAAACCTGATGGTGTTCTTCTTCAACTTGGTATAATTGGCTTTTGCAGCATGGCCAGTGAAGGAATTATGTTCGACTGGAGTGGAATTTATTTCAAGGATGTTGTAAAAGCTCCACCTTCTCTTGTAATTTTAGGATATACTTCATTTATGATTATGATGGCTACCGGACGCTTTGTGGCCGACTACTTCATTTCAAGGATAGGACGAAAGAAGCTGCTTCAGATCTGTGGCGTTATGATATCGACAGGTTTATATACTGCAGTTTTGTTTCCATATCTTATAACCAGTACTCTCGCATTTATGCTTGTGGGTTTGGGAGTATCCAGTATTGTGCCAACCGTATATAGTGCTGCCGGCAGGCACAGTAAAGTTCCGGCAGGAATAGCTCTGGCAACTGTTTCAAGCGTCAGCTTTCTGGGTTTTTTAATTGGTCCTCCTCTTATTGGCTATATTTCTGAACTAGCCGGCTTGCGCTACTCATTTGCGCTGATCGGGATTTTTGGCCTAGGTATCGCCTTAATGGTTTCCCGTATAAAAGCTTTGCAGGAAGAAAAACCAGTAATGCCCGTGGCAGCTCCTCTGGATCTGCCGTAATATCCTTACAACATACAGGCCTTTATTGTCTATTAGCAGTTGACTTTAATTTTTGTTGACAAAATATTTCTTGTCAAATTAGTCTTTTGTTAAAGTCCAGATAAGTAAACTGATTTGTCCATTAGAGAAAAGTCTAAGATGGAGAAATCATATTGTCCTGATAGATGTTATTTTGCTAAGCTTGCCTCGGAAGGGACGGTTTGGTTTAGGGACATTTTTTCATATTATCTGTTAAGTATTAATTATAATGACAGAATAGTTGATAAATATGCTTAGAAAACTAATTATGCTGTAGAATTTGATATTACAAAACTCCTTCCTTCGAAAATAATATATCATATACCTTAGCTTTTTTAATGATTTCTTAATCTCATCTTAATATTAGCTTAAGGTCTTAGATATACCATTGCCAGAAATTAATCTTAAGACCATGGAAAATAAAAATCAAAAAATCGTGACATACGGAGCAATAATTGTATCCCTGTTGCTAATAATCGGGTTAGGTTTATCCTCACTTTCAAATAAGAAGAGTAATAAACTACTTACTGCTGAGAAACTGACTTCCGAAAAACTTCTATCTGAAAAGCTGTCAGCAGAAAAGGAAGTGGCTAAACTGAAAGCTGACTTTTCATCACTGAAACAAAAGATTGATGAAAATCAAAAGTTATTAAATGAAACTAATATTAAGATTGCAGAAAGTGAGAAAAGACTGAGTTCTCTTTCAGCTGAGAACAGAAAATTGCAGGGTACCCGAAAGCAATTTGAAGCTTTGAACAAAGTTAAAGCTGATCTTGAGCAAGAATCAACCAGATTGAAATCTGATTATGACAAATTAGTTGCTCAGAACAAAGATCTTCAAAATTCATTATCTGCATCTGAAAAGAAATACCTTGCACTCCTGCAGGAAAACGAACAAAGGATTGGCTCAGATAATTTTCTTGTCACAGCAACAAGAGGAAAGAAAGCAGAAAAAATAGTGGTTAGAGCATCAAGAGCAAAAAAACTGAATATGGCTTTTGAGGTTCCTCAAAATCTTACAGAGTCAATAGGTTTTAAATTAACTACACCATCCGGAACTACAATTAATCCAGATGATAAGTCACTTACATGGACTTTTCCTCAGGATTCAAGAAATTTTACAGCCAGTTTATCAACGATGACAGGAGAGTTTGAACAATCGCGTCAGGTAGTTTTAAACTACTTGCCAAACGGCAAACTTGCAAAGGGCGAATATAAGATTCAGATCTTCAGCGGAAATAAAAACATTGGTAATTGCAGAATTGTATTAAAGTAAGTTTTTTTTAACCTTTTACTTACTTTGATTGATTGCCCGCCATATGGCGGGCAATTTTTTGGAAAATATCATTGCATTAAAAATAATTTAAAAACCCAGCCTGATGAAAAATATTTATTATTCAATATTTCTTGTTCCATTAGTAGTTTTCCTAAACTCTTGTGCTCCTGTTTATAAATGTGGTGATTCCAAGCCAGAAAAAACACCCATTACCTGGAGTAAAAACATGAAAACAGTAATCAGTGAAAGAGATAGGTTATGTGCAAATCTTGCTGCAAAGGAAAAAGAAAATGCCGAGTTAAAGAAAACAATTGCTGAGCTGAAAACCAAGATCGTTGAACTTTCAGTTCAGTATGATACACTAATGCAAAAAAACCTTGCACTGGAGGGTAAGTACAAAAATTTAATAAACGAAAACTTATCAAAAACCGACCAATTCAACAAAGCTTTACAAGCAAAATCTGATGAATTAAGCCTTAAGGAGCTTTTACTTTCTGAAAGAGAGAAAGCATTGAAAGAAATGCAATTGACAATCGCAAGACAAGATTCCATTACCAGGCGATTGAACGGTATTTTGAGAAATGCATTGTTGGGATTTAACTCAGATGAATTATCGGTAGAAATAAAAAACGGAAAGGTTTATGTCTCTATGTCTGATAAACTATTATTCAAATCCGGAAGTACTGCTGTTGAAGATAAGGGAAAAGAAGCCATAAAGCTACTTGGTGAAGTACTGGATAAAAATCAAGATATTGATATACTTGTTGAAGGTCATACAGATAATGTACCGATAAGAACACCTGTTTATAAGGATAATTGGGATTTAAGCGTTGCCAGAGCTACATCAATAGTTCGAATACTCTCTATTGACTACAAAATTGCGCCAACCCGGATGACTGCATCAGGGAAAGGTGAGTTTTTTCCAAAATCTGATAACGAGACCATTGAAGGAAGATCCAAAAACAGGAGAACTGAAATAATCCTTTCCCCAAAATTGGATGAAATAATGCAATTATTGCAAGATTAAGGATATGCATTCTGCAAATCAACCTTAGCTATGGATAAGAATGTTAGAAGGCCAGGATATCATTTGAGAATGTACAATGATATCATTAAGCGTATAAAGAATCATATTCTTCTATATTGTTGCGGATTATCCGTTATTGGGACAATGAGTTACTTTAAAGCAGATACTTCAAATAAGGAACCGGCTCCTCCATATGCGGATACTGAAAATTATATCAGAAGCAAATATGATTCATACTCAGTTTTCAGATGGGATCAATATACCCAATTACTTGAAAAATTATCTGAGCGTAAATTCAGAGTCTTACCCATCAACGATATGCGTAATACTTTTGATAACTCAAAAGTAATTGTTGGTATCAGGCATGATGTCGATTTTAATCCTTTTAAAGCTAGGGAAATGGCAAACCTTGAAAAAATATATGGCTTCCGGGCTACTTATTATTTTCTTGCTACAGCTGAATATTATGGTAAAATAACCGATATAGGATTTGAGCGATCACCCGGTATTGAATATTTAATTAAAGAAATTTTTAATACAGGGTCTGAAATTGGTATCCATAATGATTTATTGTCTATTCAGGTTTTATATAATCTGGATCCCTTTGAGTTCAACAAAGAAGAACTCAAATTCTATAAATCGCTTAATATACCAATATATGGAACAGCCTCACATGGCTCCCCATTAGCAAAGCAAACTGTTCCCAATTATGAAGTTTTTTCTGATTTTGCTAAAAGTGATTCTGCCTCTTATATTGGTAAAAAGTTTCCACTTGGCAGACACAGTTTAAGGCAATTCGGTTTTAAATATGAAGCATACTTTATAGATTTTGGAAAATACTTCTCTGAATCGGGCGGCAAGTGGAATGATCCCGAAGGTCTGAATGGGATATTAAAAAAACTTGAATTGAGTAAACCCGGTGACAGGATACAGATACTCATTCATCCAGACTGGTGGGGCAAAGTTTAAAAGTGATTTGTAAGTTTTAATGAAATTATATTAGGCTTAATGATTAAAAAAAAGTATTTAAAATGAAAAGACTTCTATGTATTTCAATTTCAATGGTTTTCATTGTTGCTTCAGGGTATGAAGCAAAGGCTCAGAGTTTTAAATTTGGGCATATTAATAGTAACGAATTTATACAGTTAATGCCTGAATTTGACTCAGCGAGTATTAACCTGGAGAAATTACGTCAGGAACTTACAAATTACCTTGAAATAATGTCGGTGGATTTGAATAACAAATACAATTCCTATATGCAAGACAATAAAAACCTTAGCGAGATAGTTAGACAAACCAAAGAACAAGAGTTGAATGACATGAACAGAAGAATTCAGGAATTTCAGAGCAATGCTGAAACACAGTTAAAGGAAAAACAGAACGAACTGTTCAATCCTGTCTATGCGAAATTTGATAGTGCAATAAAGGCGACGGGCAAAGAGAATGATTTTCTTTATATTTTTGACTCATCACAGAGAGATTTGCGCTATTTTGACAAAACAATGAGTATTGATATAACTGCACTTGTTAAAATTAAACTTGGATTAAAATAGCACTAAAATAATGCACAGTATAAGAAATTCAAAAGCTTAATGAAAATTCTGATAATCGAAGATGAACCACAGGTTGTTGATTTTTTAAGGAAAGGCCTCTCTGAAAAAGGTTATGAAATTGAATTTGCGTTCGATGGCCAAACTGGTGAAAGGCTTGCATTAAAAGGAGACTTCGATCTTGTAATTCTCGATGTTGTTTTACCTTACATAAATGGATACGAACTATGTAAACGAATACGAGCAAAAGGACTGAGCATTCCGGTTTTAATGTTAACGGCTCTCAGCGCAACAAGTGACAAAGTATCAGGCTTTGACGCAGGGGCTGATGATTATCTGGTTAAACCATTTGAATTTGATGAACTTCTGGCAAGAATAAAAGCGCTTGCCAGGAGATCATCGGGTATGATTGAAACATCAAAAGTGATAAAAATTGCAGATCTGATTCTTAATCTAAATATGAAATCAGCAATACGTAATGATAAGAACATAGAACTCACAGGGAAAGAATTTGAGCTCTTGGAATTATTAATGAGAAGTGCCGGCAGAGTAATATCACGTGCAGAAATTGCAGAAAAAATATGGGATATCAGATTTGATACCGGAACAAATGTAGTGGACGTATATATTAGTATTTTGAGAAAAAAAATAGACAGGGATTTTGAACAAAAGCTGATTCATACCAAAGTTGGACTGGGTTATTATATTGGTGAGGCATAATGGAGATAAGGAAAAAATTACTGTATCAATTTATAGGCATAGTCGCCATGATTCTGGTGTTTGTTTCTCTGTCGGTATATTTTTCATTTTCCGAGGGAAGAAAACAGGAATTTTATGAGCGACTTGGCAGTAAAGCAAAAATGGTAGCACAGATGCTAATTGATATCGATGAAATTGATGCAGAGTTATTAAAAAAGATTGAAAAGAACAATCCGGTAAGTCTTCAAAATGAGAAGATAATCATTTACGATTTTCAGAATAATATCGTATACAGCACGGATGAAGATGGATTTTTGATTATAACACCGGAAATGATAAGTGAGGTAAGAATGAAGGAGGAGGTTCGTCATAAGCAATTGACTCATGAAATACTTGGACAATTTTACGCAGGCAAATATGACCGCTATGTTGTTTTTGCCGCCGCCCAGGATATATATGGAATACTTAAGCTCACCCGCCTTCGAATCATTCTCCTTATTGTTTTCATAATTAGCCTTTTCATAATATTTATTTCAGGTAAGATTTTTGTTGCCCGGGCATTAACTCCTATTTCTAATATAATGGCACAAGTGAGTGCAATTGGCGAATCAAATCTAAACGCAAGAATTTCAGAGGGAAATGGGAAAGACGAGCTTTCACAGCTTGCCCAGACTTTTAATAAAATGCTTGATAGAATCGAATCTGCTTTCAAAACACAAAAGAATTTTATAGCCAATGCGTCTCATGAATTACGAACTCCACTTACTGTTATCACCGGGCACATGGAGGTTATTCTGATGAAAGCAAGAAAAAATGAAGAGTACAGAAAGACAATTATTTCTGTTCTTGGAAATATTAAAAACCTTAATCATATTTCAAATCGACTACTTCAGTTGGCACAGGCCACTTCTGAACATTCAGATGCTGATTTTGAAACTGTACGTGTTGATGAAATCCTTTGGCAAGCCCGCCAGGATGTCCTGAAAGCAAATGAAAACTTTCAGATAAATATCAGTTTTTCAGAGACAATTGATGATGAAAATAATCTCCAGGTAAGGGGGAATGAACAATTACTCAGGACTGCCATAAGTAACATTATGGATAACGGATGTAAGTATTCATGCGATCACACTACTGAAGTCAAAGTAAATAACGAAAATAGTAGCATTATTATGAGCTTTTCCGATAACGGTATTGGAATTTCCACAGAAGAGTTACCGATGATTTTCCAGCCGTTTTACCGTGCTAAAAATGCTATCAAAACCAAAGGACATGGTATAGGTTTATCCTTGGTTGAAAAAATAATTAATCTACATAAAGGAGAAATTACAGTTAAATCTGAGATATTGAAAGGCAGTACTTTTACTATTTCCCTTTCTTTGACGTGAATGGAAGGCTCATTTACAGCTTCCCGGATTTCAAGCTGCAAATGTGCCTTTATAACATTCTCATAAATCTCAGTGGTTTGATCTTTGCAAACTCTTTGTTAGCGGTAAATGCAAATGCAGAAAAATGGAGGACCAAAAAATAAAAAGAACGTTCTTAAAAAATTGATTTTCTATTTTCAAGCCGGAATGATTTTCCGGAGAGCTTAATATTTCACAGTGATATAAAACCGGTCAAGGATTGCAGTAGCAAGGACTTCATCATCAAATACCTTGCTGAGTATT
>JBBRVC010000046.1:0-25780 GCA_038247205.1 Bacteroidales bacterium | reverse complement strand
AGATATGCCCATCCATTCTCATCAGCCAGGTCAGTTATTGAACCGGATATAAGTATCTTAGCTTTGCTCAGTGGCGTTTGAGTGTCTTTTTCCTCTTCTTTCTTCTTTCTGTGAACAGGTCTGCCGCTTCTCGGCTTTACGGAAGGAGCTTCGGAGGCAGCAGGAGGTTTATTAATGATCTCAAGATAAATGAATTTGTCACAGGCAACTATGAATGGAGATGGTGTCTTTCTTTCACCGATCCCTATAACCTTCATGCCCGCTTCCCTTAACCTGGTTGCAAGTCTGGTAAAATCACTGTCACTCGACACAAGGCAAAATCCATCAACCTTCCCTGAGTAAAGTATATCCATTGCATCGATGATCATTGCTGAATCGGTGGAGTTCTTTCCCTTTGTGTAACTGTATTGCTGAATAGGGGTAATTGCATTTTCAAGCAGTACAGATTTCCATCCGGCAACAGTTGGTCTGGTCCAGTCGCCGTAAATTCTTTTAAATGTGGGAGTTCCGTATTTGGCTATCTCTTCGATCATCCCCTTTACATTGCTGTATGGAATATTGTCTGCATCAATTAGTACGGCTAATCTTAAATCGTTCAGTGTTTGCATCACATGAGAAATATTTATCTGCGTAAAGTTACTGATTTTCCCCTGATTAACACATCTTTCCGGACATACCGGTGATGTCGCAGCGAAGAATTGTTGTGTTTTCAAACATTTTTTCGTTGAAGCTGAATATGACACCGGGTTTATAATGTGACATTATGGTTTCAAATCCCCTGACTTTTTCTTCAAATTCTGTTACGATGCTGATAAGCCCATAACCAACGACGCTTTTATAATTCATTGTGAAATCACAAGCCATGCTGCCTTCAACAAGCACGTGATCGGTGTCCATTTCAAAACAGACCTGTTTATTCTTTCTGATCATGTCGAGTTTACGTCCTTCATTTGCACAATGGAAGTAAAGTATCTTTTTATTTGTGCCTGTGTAACCGAAATTCAATGTAACTATATAGGGAAGATCTCCAGCTGCTAAGGCAATCCTGCAAACATCTGATTTTAAAATAATTGATTCAATTTCCAAAATTGAAGTTACCTCTCTTTCTTTCCGTCTCATTTGACTATTTTTTGTTTAAGATTGAATAAAAATTTATAATTAAAAGTAAAGAAATTTATTAACTTTGTGTGTACTCCTTGTGGGAGATATACAAATCAAAAATTACTGTTATGGGAAAAGGTGATAAAAAATCCAGAAGAGGCAAAATAATTCTTGGCACTTATGGCGTAAGACGTCGCAGAAAAGATGCTGTTAAGGATAGAAGTACAGGAAAAACAGAAAGCAAACCCTTAAACGAGAGCAAAGAATCTTCTAAGCCTGAAAAAGAAGTCAAAAAGGTCAAAGCACCTGTCAAACCAAAAAAAGAGGCAGCTGAGGTCAGGGAACCCAGGCAGGTAAAGGACACTGTTAAAACTTCTGAGCCTAAAATACCAAAAGCGAAGAAGGCCTGATGTCGTAATGGAAATTTATTTCGAAGGATTAAATCTCCGGCCATGGTTATTTGCTGATGCTGAACAGCTTGCCAGGATAGCAGATTGCAAAAAAAATTGCAGATAACCTTCGGGATGGGTTTCCGAATCCATATTCACTGGATGATGCCTTAAACTGGTTGGGAATGGTGATACCGCCGAATGAGCCTACCCGTTTTTTTGCAATAATGTATGACAATCGTCTTGCAGGAAGCATTGGAATAGTCTCTAAAACTGATATTTACAGGAAGAATGCTGAGATCGGGTATTTTCTTGGAGAAGAATTCTGGGGGAAAGGAATCGCTACAGAGGGGAACCTTACCTCCAAAGTCTCTAGGTCATTTCGTCCCCGGGATCTACCGCTTAACAACCAGCCACTTGTAATCCTCCGGATCGATTACAGCATTAATTATGACAGGTTCATCTAAAAAGAGAGCTTCATTTACCGCACTTCTCATGCTTTCCTCCGAATCAGCGTTAAGCACCCTGATGCCGAAAAATTTTTCGGCGCCGAACAGATCCCCCTGATACATTATTGTTCCGTATGGAGCCTGGTCTTTCCATGATTGTTTTAATTTAATAAGGTTTAATTCACCATCGGAAAGTACCACTACTATTACGGCCAGATTATATCTTCTGGCCGTTATCATCTCACCTGCCATCATGAGAAATCCTCCATCTCCGGTAATGCATACCACTGTTTCTTCGCGGTTATTCAAAAGGGCAGCCAGTGCTGCAGGTAAGCCAAAACCCATACCAGACCAGCCATTGGAGATTATTGTCTTTCCCAGTCCACTGGTCTTCCAGAACTGACCGAAAAGGTGAAGATGAGAACCTACATCAACTGTTACAATCGCACTTGTTGGCAGCTCATCCTGAAGAATTTTTAATGCAGAAACAGGACCAAAATGATTTGTAAAACCCTCAAACACAGAGGCCATTTCATTGCGAACTCCTTCAACCAGGTGTTTATCAAATAACAAGGACCCCGCATCAAGACTTCCCAGCATTTTGAACCACTCTTCCGGAAGACCTGTAAATTGTTCAATCATTCTATCCGGAGGCATATCTGTTTCTTTAATGTCGAAGTGAACAAGTGGGACATCAGGCAGCCAAGATTCATAATTATACTCAACAGGATCATATCCTAATCCGATAACGAGGTCGCAATTATCATAAATGTCTTCCAGATAATCACTTAGTGCATGAAAGAGGACTCCGGCATAGCAGAGATGATCCTCCTGGATAATGCCCTTTGCCATTGGTGTTATTACAACCGGCATCTTAAATTCATTCAGGAAGCTTTCCAACTCCTCCCTAATATCCAACCGTGCAGCTGTCAAACCTATGGCCATCACCGGCTTTCTGGATTTTTGCAGTAAGGACTTGATATTCTGAATTTTATTAATACTGTCCTTTCTGTCTATTCTGAAATCAGAAAATATGGAATAATCCGCTTCCATATTTGCAATATCAGTTGGCAGACCAATATGTACCGGTCCGGGGTAAAAGTCATAGCTCAGCTTCAGGGCTTTATCTATAATCCCCGCTACATTTGAAGGGTTGATCCTGAAGGTAGCTTTAGTAATAGGTGCAAACAGTTTCTGATGGTCAATATTCATCTGGGTAGTTCTGGAGATCATCAGATCATCCATTTCACTGGTGAATACAATCATCGGTGATCTGTCGAGCAAAGCTCCTCCGACACCTGTCGAAATATTGGTAGCCCCCGGGCCGAATGTTGCATGACAAACTCCGGTTATGCCGGTAAGACGGGCAGTAACATCGGCCATAATTGCTGCAGAACATTCATTTGCAGTCAGGATAAATTCAATTCCTGCATTCTTAAATGCATTCATATATGGGATCGACGGTCCGCCAGGGATTCCGAAAACATATCTTACCCCTTTTCTATGAAGCTGATCTGCAATATATTCCGCTATCGTCATAATATTATGTATTGTATAATGCAAAACTATTAAATATTATGGTTTGCTGTTGTACTCAATTCCTAATATCTGCTAATACAGTGAGGAAGGTATGCTTCGCAAAGCGAACTTTTTAGTCAGGTCGGAATTACCGGATGCCAATTTAGCAAACGAGTAATATTGCATTGGAAAAAGAGTTCAGACGGATTGGTTCATGAATTTATGGTTTAACCATAGAAGAAAAATAAAAAATATTCAGATATTTACTGCAAATATTTCCAGTTGGACCGAAGAACCAATACCATTTTATGGGCTATAGTTGCATGTTTGTTGTGGTCAACAGCATACGCCGGAATTAAAATCGGACTGATTTATGATTCGCCCTTGCATTTTGCAGGATTAAGGTTTATCATTTCAGGATTGATGATACTACCTTTCACTGTTAAGCCGGTTATTTATTATAATATGATTGTAAAAAACTGGAGGGTTGTTACACTGGTAGTCGTACTTCAGATGCTGTTCAATTACATGCTTTTTTATATGGGTATGGATCTTGTCCCAGGGGCACTCGGAGCTGTAATAGTGGGAGCACAGCCTCTTATCACAGCGGTTGTAGCGTCATTGATGAACAAAGAGGATAAACTTACCCGTAAAAAAGTAGTTACAATTGTATTCGGTATCTCGGGAGTGATTCTTATAAGCGCAGGCAGGCAGGCTCTGAGACTTGGAAATGCAATTGAACTTATTGGGATACTTATGATTCTTACGGCCAATATTGCAGTTGCTACGAGCAATGTTGTTGTTTCGCTTAAAAGCAAGGGTATAAATCCGTTTGTGCTTAGTTCTTTCTCGCTTTTTACCGGTGGCGTAATTATTTACCTTTTATCTATACCCATAGAAGGGGTTCAACATCTAACCTTTCCTTTAAAATACTGGGCTGTACTTTTATGGCTCAGCTTTATGGCAGCTTTTGCATTTTCACTTTGGTTTAAGCTTCTTCAGCGACCGGGGGTTAAAGTCTCCGAACTAAATCTTTGGAAATTCATTATTCCGGTTTTCGGGGCGGTTTTAAGCTGGTTGCTTGTTCCTGGTGAGAATCCCGATTGGCTCACAATTGCAGGAATGGTTATAATTACATCCTCTCTTATTCTATTTCATAAGAGCTATGGAGGAATTCATTCCAGGTCAAAAGAAAAAGTTTCAGTAGAATACATGGAATCATGATAATGCACGTTTACCATAGATAAGATGAAAAAAAGATTGATTGCATTTGCAGGATATGCTTTATTCTGGATTATTTTCTTTTTCGCGGCAAGGCTTTTTTTCATACTGACTCATTATAGGGAGGCATTTCAATTTGGTCTCGGAACACTTTCCGCTACCTTTTCCCATGGCATTTTGCTCGACTTTTCCGCGACAGGATATTTTTTCCTTCTTCCTGTTCTGTTTGCAATTCCGGGACTTTTTTTCAACGGTGAGTGGTATAAACTATTTATAAGATGGTATACCTATATATTATTGCTGATATCCTCTGTGATAATTGTTGGGGACACCGTTCTGTACAAATACTGGGGCTTCAGAATGGATCATACTCCGCTTGCCTATTTAAAAACACCAAAAGAGGCGGTTGCTTCTGCCAGCACTTTGGAGTCTGTAATGGTTCCACTTGCTATGATATTGATCGCTGCAATTTTTATTTATTTGTATAATAAGTTCATTGATAAGCTATTCCATGATTTAAAGCGGGTCTGGTATCCTGTACCTTCGATCCTGTTTTTTGTTGTAATGTGGGCAGCCCTGATAATACCAATAAGAGGGGGAGTGGGGATTGCCCCGATAAATGCAGGAACAGTATATTTCAACGAAAATATGTTTGTCAATCATACAGCAATAAATGTTGTTTGGAATTTTGGCAGTTCAGTAATTAACAGTAAACCAACAAAAAATCCTTATAGTTTCACTGAACTGGACAATGCTAAAGCTTTGACATCATTTTTGTTAGAGCGTAAAGGTGTAACTGAAAATGTTTTAAAGGAAGGTACTCCAAATGTTCTCTTTATTGTACTTGAGAGTTTCGGAAGTCTACTGATTGGACCAATGGGAGGTGATTCTCTTACAACCCCATGTTTTAACAGTTATATTGATAAGGGTATTCTCTTTACAAATATATATGCTTCAGGTAACCGTACAGATAAGGCAATGCCGGCTATTCTGAATGGTTATCCTGCGCAGCCTGCTGCATCAATAATGAAGGAACCTAAAAAAACACAAACACTGCCGGGTATTGTTAAAACATTAACAGCAAATGGGTTTTCAAGTTCTTTTTGGTATGGAGGAGAGATTAATTTTGCAAATTTCAATTCGTTCGTAATTAATGCCGGTTTTAAAGACCTTGTGACGATGAAGAATTTTGACCCGGTGAATTATAATTCAAAATGGGGGGTACACGATAATGTTTTGTTTGCTGCATTGAAAGATTCTATGCAAACGGTAAAGGAGCCATTCGTAAAAGTTGTTCTGACTCTTTCCAGCCATGAACCTTTTGATGTCCCGATGGAACCTGTATTCACCGGTAACGATGAGCTGACAAAATTCAGAAACTCAATATATTATACAGATAAAACTTTAGGTGATTTCCTTGACTGGGCAAGCAAAAGTAAATGGTGGAATAATACACTTATTATTCTTGTGGCTGATCATTGCAGGCGGAATTCATCAGATGTCCCGGTTTTCTCCGAAGAGATCTTCAGAATACCGATGCTCTGGCTGGGCGGAGCTCTGGCAAAAGAGGGGATTAAGATTGAAAAATATGGCAGTCAGACTGATATTCCGGTTACCGTACTGAATCAGTTGAAAAAGAATGTAGATTTTCCGTTTGGTAAAGACCTTCTGTCTGAAGGATCAAATTCATTTGCGTTTTATACGTTCAATGAAGGATTTGGATTTGTTACCGACAGCTCAAAATATGTTTACGATCACAAGCTTGGTGCACCTGTCGTTAATGAAGGTCGGAGCCCGGAAGTGGCCGGTGAATACGGAAAAGCTTATCTTCAGGTGCTCTTCGATGATTTTATGAAAAGATAAATAGCTCATTAGTAATGATTGCAAAAAACAAAGGGCGGATTCCACGGGTTGTAATAATGCTGGGTATTGTCAGTCTCTTTACCGATGTTGCATCTGAAATGATTTTTCCTCTTTTACCGGTTTATATAGCCGCTTTGGGATCAGGTGCAGTATTACTGGGAATAATCGAAGGGGTTGCCGAATCTACTTCGGCAATGTTAAAGCTGGTATTTGGGATACTATCGGATAGGATTGGTAAAAAAAAATTACTTGTTCTGATTGGTTATTCAATCTCATCGCTGGTTCGTCCACTTACGGGCATTGTTTCATCATCTTGGCAGATAATAGCTATCAGGATGTTTGACAGGGTAGGTAAAGGAATAAGAACCTCACCCAGGGATGCACTTGTTGCTTCGGCAGTGGATGTGCAAAGCAGGGGAAGAGCATTTGGTTTTGAAAGAGCCATGGATCATACCGGTGCAGTTATAGGGCCCATTCTCGCTATTATTACCTTACTTATATTGTTTGTTGGCTTTGGCTTCAAAAGTCCTATATCAGCTTTACGATGGACGTTTTTACTAGCTCTTATTCCCGGACTATTGGCTATTATTACAATAATAGTTTTTGTCAAGGAAACTACTCCGGCAAAAAATAAATCAAACACTTTTAAATTTTCCCTCGAAAATTTCGCTCCCGACTTTAAAAACTATCTCTTGATCATGATATTATTCACTCTTGGCAATTCTTCAGATGCATTTTTATTGTTCAGGGTTGAAGAATCTATTCAGAATAGTGGTTCAGTAGTCGAATTTGTAAGAAGCATAGGTGCACTGAAGGATTTGGTTTCACATTTCGGAAATGAAAAAGAACAAGCCAACATTATTAACATCCTTTTTTTGCCCTTTATTTGGGCTTTCTTTCATATTATTAAAGTCATATTTTCAACTCCTCTCGGAGGGCTATCTGATCGGATAGGGAGAAAAAAAGTCATCAACATTGGCTGGGGAATTTATAGTTTTATTTACTTTTCTTTTGCCTTATTAGTTTTTCTTCCCTCAGATTATCAGATTATTGTAACTTTTTTACTATTTGCTTTGTATGCATTTTTCTATGCTTTCACAGAAGGTGCTGAAAAAGCTTTTGTTGCTGATCTGGTGAATGATGATCAGAGAGGCTCAGCTTATGGATTGTTTAATTTTTCTATTGGTCTGGGTGCTTTGCCGGCAAGTATAATTTTCGGCTTCCTTTACAGTTCTTTCGATAAAGAATTTCCTGGTTTTGGTGGAACAGTAGCTTTTGGTTTTGGTGCTTTGATTGCATTCATATCCATGATCCTGTTAGCCACAAAAGTAAAAGAACCTTCTAAAATCATATAGTTCTTTTATTTCGGATTCTTTGAGATCCATAAACTATTAAAGTGCTTCATCACAACACATAGATACACACTTAGTTAGTATCAATATTAACTTCAGATTTTCAGTAAAAAAATAAGGTTCACAATAAGCCTATTGCTTTGTGAACCTTAAAATATGTTGAAAAGTATTAGTATTTCTTCTTCTTCCTGAATCCACCCTGACTTCTGTCCGGTCTGTCCGATTTGTAATCTTTTTTAAATCCTTCAGATCTTCCTCCTTCAGGTCTTCCGCTGCTTCTTCGCTCAGGTTTCCTGTCAGACCATTTCGCCGGTCTTTTTACTGACCGGTCTCTTTCTCTTGATCCTTCGGTTTTTTCCTGTGCAATTTCCACAGCAACCCTTCTGTCATTGAATTTTGAGTCGTTCAGAGCCTGAATTAAATATTCAGCATGTTCTGCTTCTACTTCAAAGAACGAAAATGTTTTAAGAAGGTCAATTTTTCCCAATGGAACTTTTCTGGTTGTATTTTTGTTTACCAGTTCAATAAGTTGTTCAGGGAAGAATCCATCGGTTTTACCAAGATTAATGAATAATCTTTTGTAGTTCCCGATATATTCTCTCTGAGCACCATTTCCTGATCTTTCTCTGAAGTTATCATCTTTGTCAAGCGGTGAGATTATCTCTGCGCCTGATCGGTAATCATCAAGAAATTTTCCAAACTGAAGCGATACAACCCTTCTTATAAGTTCTTCTCTGTCAAGGCCTTCAAGTTTCTGAGTTATTTCAGGAAGGAATTTTTCAATTTCCTGATGCTCGGTGATAACAGTTTCAAGTTTCTTTATCCAGTGAAATAATTGTTTTCCGCAGATTTCTGTTCCTGTGGGAATCTGAATCGATTTGACCGGTTTCTTTATAAGCCTCTCTACCTGTTTCAGGTTATGCTTCTCCCTGACATGAACCAGAGAGATTGAGATTCCTTTTTTTCCCGCTCTTCCTGTACGTCCGCTACGATGTGTATAAACGTCAATGTCATCGGGAAGGTTATAGTTAATAATATGTGTCAGATCGTCAACATCAAGTCCGCGTGCCGCAACATCGGTAGCAACAAGAAGCTGGAGATTCCTGACACGAAATTTCTGCATAACTGTATCTCGCTGAACCTGAGACATATCGCCATGCAATGCATCAGCATTATATCCATCATTTATCAGCTTGGAAGCAATATCCTGAGTCTCTATTCTGGTTCTGCAGAATACAATACCATAAATATCAGGTTCCGAATCGGCTATACGCTTAAGCACCTTGTATTTATCTTTAGCCTGTACAAGATAATATCCATGTGTTACGTTCTCAGCTGATGCATTTTTAGTCCCTATAGTAATCTCTTTTGGGTTCACCATGTATCTTCTGGCGATTCCTGAAATTTCCTGAGACATTGTCGCTGAGAACAAGAGGGTTCTTCTTCCGGGCGGCACATCCTCAAGTATCTCATTGATGCTGTCGAGAAATCCCATATTAAGCATCTCATCAGCTTCATCGAGAATAACTGTGGTGACAGATGTCAATTTTGCAGCTCTTCTTCCGATAAGATCAATTAGTCTTCCGGGAGTTGCAACAATTATATGAACGCCTTTTTTTAGTTCACGGATCTGGTTGTCAATACTTGCTCCGCCATATACAGCAAGAATCTTAAGTTTGCCCGTGTATCTGGCGTAATCATTAAGATCTCCTGTTATTTGCATACATAATTCACGCGTCGGGCAAAGAATAAGTGCCTGTGTTGCCTGTAATTCTGTATCTGTCATCTGAACCAGTGGCAGTCCGAATGCGGCTGTCTTTCCTGTTCCTGTCTGGGCTAGTGCTATGATATCTCCACCTTCCTCAAGCATAAGCGGTATAACTCTTTCCTGTACCGGCATAGGCTGTTCAAATCCCAACTCCTGAATAGCTTTCAGGATTCCGGGAGTAAATCCCAATTCTTCAAATTTTGTCATTAATAATTTTTGTGGCGTGGTTTCGCGAGCGTTGCTTTTTGAACCCCGACGAAATGAACTCATTTGGTAACCCGGAATGAAACATGAAACGCTTTCTGGAAAACACTTAGTTAATAAAAATGCAAAGGTAATCAAATAATTAACATAAATTTGTAAATATGGATTACCGGCCTGTTAAATTATATTGTACCCGAAATTCATCCCGTCTGAGTTATATATCGGGGCTCATACTGGGAGAGATTCTTGGACTTAAATGGGATATAGTTACTGATAAACGCCGGCTTGGTAAGTTTCCCGTTATCAATTATTCTGAAGAAGAGATTAAGGGATCTTTCAAAATAACACCGGTGGACCTTCTCCTGGAAACAGGGCTCAGGAATCATGAAATACATGTCAGCAAGTGGAAGGGATTGCCGGTTTTTTTCAGTGGGAAGGGGGATTCTGATCTGTCTTTCGATATTTTTGCAGCCTCTTTCTACCTTGTCACCAGGTATGAAGAGTATCTTGATTCTGATATTGATGAGGACAACCAATTCAGAGCATCATCTTCAATCGCTCACCGCAACGGATTTCTTGGAATACCTGTTGTTGATTTATGGTCAAAGGAATTTGCAAATGTCCTCCTGAAGAAGTTTCCAACTCTTACTTTTAAAAGAAATGAATACAAAGCCTTGTTGGTTATTGATGCTGATCAGCCATTTCCGGGAAAAAGTTTAATGAGTTCTGTAGGGGATTTATTAATGGATTTTAAGAACAGGAAGATAATTAAACGTGAATCTCTTTTAAACAATGGGGGGAAGGAAAAGGATCAACCTGAATTTGACTACATTATTGAAAATGTTAAAAAAAGCAATTGGGAAGTAAAATTCTTTTTCCCGGTCGGAGAGACCTCTTCAATGGAAAAGCATCCTTCGTGGGAAAATAATAAATACAGGTATCTTATCAAAAAGATTGCATCAACTTGTGAAACAGGCTTAAAGCCTTCAAATAAGGCCTCCTCCGATTACTCATTGATCAATACTGAGCTTACCCGGCTTAAAACAATTGTAGCCGGTGATGTTTTTTCGAGCCGCTTTCAATCTGTAAAAACAGCTTTAACAAACTCATATTGTGAAGCTCATAAAACTATTATCAGAAATGATTACTCAATGGGGTATTCTGATGAACCCGGGTTCAGAGCAAGCATTGCGAGATCATTTATTTTTTATGATTTACAGCAGGATAAGATAACAGATATGAGGATCTTTCCATTTCAGGTAATGGATGATTCACTTTACCTCACACGGGGAGAAGAGTATAATGAAATCATTCCAAAACTTATGACAGAAACTCGTCTTGCCGGTGGTACCTTTATTTGTGTATGGCATTACTCTTCATTGTCCGATTGCGAGGAGATGAAGCATAGAAGAGAGACTTTTGAACAGATGCTTAAATCATAGTTTCTTTAAAATCAAACTCCAAAGGTTCATCTTCGGGAACCTCGGTGAGCTTTCCATTCTCGCATCTGATAGTTCGCGCCGGGAATTTTTTAATTATAGTATGATTATGTGTGGCAACGATCACAGCTCTTCCTGTCTTGCTTATATCCTGAAGTAAATTTATAATCCCTTCAGATGTTTCAGGATCAAGATTTCCGGTAGGCTCATCAGCCAGAATAATATCAGGATCGTTAAGAAGAGCCCGACCTATAACAACACGTTGCTGTTCTCCTCCTGAGAGCTGATGTGGTAACTTATAGCCCTTCAGACCGAGGCCTACTTTCTCAAGTACTTCCCCTATCCTTGCTGAGATCTCGTTTTTATTTTTCCATCCTGTAGCCTTTAAAACAAATTCAAGGTTTTCATTTACAGATCTGTCAATCAGCAACTGGAAGTCCTGAAATACAATTCCGATCCGTCTCCTGAGATATGGAACCTCCCTGTTCTTTAACTTCGAAAGATTGTATCCGGCAACGTTTCCTACTCCTGACTTTAAAGGGATCTGAGCATTTAATGTTTTGATAAGACTTGTTTTCCCGCTGCCAACTCTGCCAACCAGATACATGTATTGCCCCTTTGAGATACTCAGGTTTACACCTGACAAAACAAGGTGATCCTGTTGCCAGATTGTACAATCAGTCAATTCAATAATTACATCAAGTGGAAGACTTTCCTGCATATTTTTGTCGATATGTGTGCAAAATAAACGAAAGAATTGATAATTAACATTTATATGTTAATAAAATCAGTAATAAAGGCCGGCAGACGGCGTTTAATAGTTGTAATTTTACAATTAATTGAAAAAATATGGTCCAAGGTTTAAGTGGCTTGATTATTGAATGTTATGATATAAATTCCGTTTTTGACCAAGCAAAAGCTTTAAGATCTGAGCCAAAATAAATTAATTATGAACAGAAAATTATTTTTGTCATCTGAACACCCCTCCAATTCTATGCATTTCCTGAACTTTATTTATAAGAAACTATCTCCCCGGGGATACCTGGCAATACCATTCTTCATTGTAATGGTTATTAATATATCTGTTTCCAGGGTTTCCGCCCAGGTTCCATTTACCGCATCGGAGGCAGGATCTGATTTCACAAGGGCTATGGATTTATACAACAAGGAAAAATATCCGGCTGCAATCAGGCTCTTTGATTCCTATGTTGATAAAGAAGTTAACAAAGATAAGATTGACGTTGCTGAAGCCAGGTTTTTCAGCGCATCGGCAGCGATCATGCTCTTTCATCCTGATGCTGAATACAGAACAGTGTCATACATATTAAATCATCCGGAAAGTCCAAGGATAAATCAGGCAAGATTAGCTCTTGCTGATTATTTTTATCAGAATAAAAACTACAGGAAAGCCGTAACGTATTATGAATTAGTAAACCGACAGGAACTGGAAGGTGACGAACTGGCTCAATATTTTTTCCGACTCGGGTACTCCCTCTACATAAAGGGCGATAAACCAAGAGCCCTGCTTATGTTCTCCGAAATAAAAGATATTGATACTGATTACACAGCTCCTGCATTGTATTATTTTTCACAGATAGCCTATGAGCAGAAGATGTATCAGACCGCCATGGATGGTTTTCAGCGTTTGAAAGAGGATGAAACATTCGGAGCAATAGTGCCATTTTATATTGTACAGATATTGTATCTGCAGAAAGATTATGACGGAATACTTGAAACAGCTCCTTCGCTACTTGAATCTGCAGGCAAGGAGAGAGCCATTGAATTATACCGGTTTATCGGTGATGCCTATTACAACAAGGAAAAGTACACCGAGGCTCTGCCATATCTCGAAAAGTATTCAGAAGGTGCAAAGGCGAGTGCCAGAGAAGATAAATACCAGCTTGCTTACAGTTATTACAAGACCGGTGAACTAGATAAAGCAATAAAATTATTCCTCGAGATTGGAGTTAAAAATGATCTCCTCACCCAGAATATCTGGTATATGCTTGGCGATTGTTATCTTAAGAAGGGCGATAAAAAGCGCTCTCAGCTTGGATTCGGTGAAGCATCCAAGTTGAACTTTGACAGAAAACTCAAGGAAGAAGCACTTTTTAATTATGCAAAATTGGCATATGAAACCTCCTATTCACCTTTCGGCGAGGTGATTGCTGCCTTCCAGGAATATATTGATCTTTACCCCGGTTCGGAAAATATTCAGGAGGCATACGAATATCTGGTTGCTTCCTTACTACAGGTAAAAAATTACAAAGCTGCCCTTGCGTCACTTGAAAAAATAAAAAATAAAGATACCAGACTTGAAGAAGCATATCAGAGAGTTGCGTTTTTCCGTGGACTGGAACTCTTTAAAAACATGGAGATCGAGGAATCAATTGATATGTTTGACAGATCTCTGAAATATGAAAAATACAACAGATCGCTCAGAGCCAGAGCAATTTACTGGAGAGGTGAAGCATGGTATCGTCAGGGGCAGTACGCCAAAGCAAAGACTGACTATGAGATTTTTATGGGTATTCCGGGTTCCGGATTGCTTAAAGAATTTAATATGGTCAGATACAACGTTGGATATGCCCAGTTTAATCTCAAGGATTATACAAGCGCTATCAACCACTTTAAAGCTTTTGAAACATCCGCCACTAATGTCAGTTCTGAGGTTATGGTTGATGCCAGGAACAGAATTGCCGATTGTTATTATATATCAACCAATTACCCGATGGCAATTGCTTATTACGATAAAGTTATTGATTATGGAAGGGCAGATGCAGACTATGCAATGTTTCAGAAGGGGTTTTCGCTTGGACTTATAAAGGAACAGAGAGGAAAAGTAGAAGTACTTACCTCCCTTGTAACAAAATTTCCGGCATCAACCTATGTTCCTAATGCTATTTTTGAAAGGGGCAGGGCATGGCTTGTCCAGGAGAATTATTCGAAAGGGGAGGAGGATTTCAATACCATTATTTCATCATATCCGACAAGTCCCTTCGTCCCGAGGGCAATAGTCCAGCTCGGACTTCTTTATAATAATCTCGGGGAAAATCAGAAAGCAGTTGCCCAATATAAAAAAGTGATTGAAAATTTCAGATCCACTCCGGAAGCGAGAGACGCTATGACCGGTTTGAGGAACACTTATGTGGAAATGAACGATGTAGAGACATACTTCTCATATGTGAAAACACTTGATGGTTATGGCGATGTCAATCAATCTGAAAGAGATTCATTGTTATATGCCTCTGGCGAAAATCTGTATTTTACAGGAAGTTACGAGAAATCCACAGGAATTTTCAGGAGTTATCTTAACGAGTTTCCAAATGGCAGTTTTAAGCAGAATGCACAGTTTTATCTTGCTGAGTCTTTGCGGTCTGCAGGTAATAATGACGAAGCCCTTGGCCTCTATATTGCAGTAGCTGATGAGCCAAATAATCAGTTTATGGAACCTTCGCTTATTGCAGCTTCAGCAATACAATATGATAAAGAAAATTATGATGCTGCAATGGCACTATATGAGAGGCTTGAAAAAGTTGCATCGAGTAACGAGAATACGATAATTGCTCTGCGAGGTCAGCTAAGGTCATCTTACCAGGAAGGCGACGCGCAGAAAACAATCTTAGCGGCCTTCAAGGTCATCACTACCCCAAAAATATCCGAGGAACTCATAAGAGAAGCAAATTTTATGAGCGCCAAGGCAAATTATTCCATGAATAATTTTGTTGAAGCCCTGAGAGATTTCAGAAAAGTCGCCACTGAAGTTACCAGTATTGAAGGAGCGGAGTCGAAATACTACGTTGCCGAATTACTGTATAAAGATCGCAAAATTACTGAATCAGAGCAGGTTATCACTGAATTTATTGATAAGAATACTCCTCATCAATACTGGATGGCAAGGATGTTCCTTCTTCTGGCCGATATCAGCATCGGCAAAGGTGATTTGTTGCAAGCCAGGGCAACACTGCAGAGCCTTAGGGATTATTACTCCGTCGACAATGATGGGATACTTGATGAGGTTAAATCAAGGCTTGATACAATAACAGAAAAACAAGATACTAACTAATTGCCATCAAACGGGAAATAAAGTCAGCATACTGAAATGAATAAAAAAACTGAAATGATAAATAAATGCCTGGTTATAACATCTGTTCTGTTTATGTTTCTGATACCGGTAAAAGCGCAGGGACCGGGGCCAAAAAGAGAGGTTACCTTATATAATCCTTATAAACCATCTCTTCCGGAGGCAAAAAAGAGAAGTTTTCTTCCTGATATGATTGACACTGCGAAAGTCAGCCCTGATTTTAAATACGATATCAGAACTACACCCTTTATGCCGGAATATACCATCAGCCCTATAAAAGCTGCTTCTCTTCTGCCTGATCCACTTCCTAAGCTTTATAAAAGTTATGTCAATCTGGGCTTTGGAAACTATACAACCCCGCTTGCGGAGATCAGTATAACAAATGAACGTTCAAAAAAAGGAGCCATTGGTTTATATGCCCGCCACATGTCATCAAACGGAAATATTAAACTTGAAAATGATAAGAAGGTATACGCAGGATACATGGATAATGATGTCTCATTGTTTGGCAAGAAATTTTTCAGGAAGAGCATCCTTGACGGATCAATAGATTTCAGCCAGAGAAGACGTCATGCCTATGGACATGATACAGCTTTCTTCGATTATAACCCTGAAAATAAGGACGTCAGGCTCACATATAATAATATAGGTGTAAAAGCGACCTTTGCATCATCTACACTCGATTCTTCAACTTTTTCATACAGATTCGATGTTAACTATGATTATTTTTATCAGAAGGAATCAAAATCTCGTAATAATGCCGGTTTCAAGGGCTGGATGGCCAAATCTTACAGAGATCTGTATCTTGGCTCAGGAATAGAATTTGATCACTATACATTCTCAGAAAATGTATGGGATAAACCAAAATATACCTTTGCAATAAATCCCTTTCTTACGAAACAGTCATCACAATGGCATTTCAGACTGGGGCTTCAGGCTGTGCTTGACAGGAATCTCAAAAACTCAACAGAGTTTTACCTTTATCCCGATATTAATTTCGGATTTACTATAGTACCTTCATATTTAAGCTTTTTTACAGGCTTAAGTGGAAGCCTTGACAAAAATGATCCTGCAACAATTATTGAAGAGAATCCATTTTTAATTCCCGATGGAAGATTATTTAATGCACTTCATACAGATAATGAGATTGTTATAACAGCGGGTCTAAAAGGTAACACTGGAATGAACGGAAATTATCTGTTATCATCATCCTATTCAGTTATTAATGACATGCTATTCTATTCTAATCTTGTTTACAGTAATTTAGTTGACATCACAGAACGAGGAAATCATTTTGTTACCCTGACCGACAATGTTGAGGTTCTTAACCTGCATGGTGAAATGTCAGGTACTATCAAAGATAAGATTGTTTATCAGGCTAAAGGTAATTTTTATAAATACACATTATCGGGCGAAGATTATGCCTGGAATAAGCCTGCGTGGGATGCAAAACTAGGACTAAAATACAATCTGAGGGATAAGATTCTTGCCGGAGTGGAGTTTGTAGCTCTTGGATCAAGAAAACAGATTGTAACAAGAGATCTGTCATGGCCTGTCATTACGGTTCCCCCTACTGTTTTTGAAAGACCAGCCCATTTCAACCTAAACCTCCTTGCCGAATACAGATACTCTAAAATTTTATCCTTCTGGGTCAGATTCAACAATATTTCCGGTAACCGTTTCTATGAATGGGCATACTATCCCACTCAGAGATTTCAGGGAATGATTGGTTTTACTTACAGCTTATAACAATCAGAAACTGGGCTGAAATACGTTGGAAACAGGTTGAATACTTTTCATAAATATTTGGTTATTTTGTGCAAAGTTTTAGCAATATTTACATAAGTTTATTGCTTAAAAATCAGAAATAGCATTATCTTTGGCTGATTAATTAAAATGCATAAAATCAATAATTTATAATAATAAAACGAGATCCTGACCTTTTAGGTTGGCTGAGTTCTGCATTTATGGCATTGCCCGAAAATGCAGAGATATAAAAATGATGAAGAATGACTGAGAAAGAAAGAAAATTACAGGAAAGTAACGACTATTCTGCAGGGAGTATTCAGGTTCTTGAAGGCCTTGAGGCGGTAAGGAAAAGACCGGCAATGTACATTGGTGATATTGGAGTTAAAGGACTACACCATCTTGTATATGAGGTTATTGATAACTCGATTGATGAGGCACTTGCAGGATATTGTTCCAGAATTGATGTGATAATACTTGAAGATGGAACAGTATCAGTGACTGATGATGGTCGTGGTATACCCACAGGAATAATGGAAAAAGAGCAGAAATCCGCCCTTGAAGTAGTTATGACCGTGTTACATGCAGGCGGAAAATTCGATAAAGATTCTTATAAGGTTTCAGGTGGGTTGCATGGGGTAGGGGTTTCCTGCGTAAATGCACTATCGGCACAGCTTACTGCTCTTGTCATGCGTGAGGGAAAAATTTTCAGACAGATATATGAAAAAGGAAAGCCTGTAAGTCCGGTTGAGATTATCGACGAAACTGAAAAATCCGGAACTACAATCATCTTCAAACCGGATGGAACTATATTCCAGACACTTGAATTCAATTTTGAGACACTGTCTACCCGCCTCAGGGAATTAGCTTTCCTGAATAAAGGGATTCATCTCACTATCAAGGATATGAGGGAGATGGTAGAAAGCAATGGCGATGGAATGTTGCCGCGATTCGAGGAATTCAAGTCAGAACTTGGACTTCTTGAATTCGTTGAATATCTTGATGCCAACAGGGAAAGGATCATTGAGAAGCCCATCTCGATAACTTATGATAAAACAGATACGCCCGTTGAGGTGGCACTTCAGTATAACAGTTCATTCTCAGAGAATGTCCACTCCTATGTAAACAATATTAATACTATCGAGGGCGGAACTCATCTTGCAGGTTTCAGAAGAGGTTTAACCCGTACTCTTAAAAAGTATGCTGAGGATTCCGGCGCAACATCCAAGTTAAAATTTGATATCAACGGTGATGATTTTCGTGAAGGCCTCACCGCAATTATATCGGTAAAAGTTCAGGAACCACAATTTGAAGGTCAGACAAAAACCAAGCTGGGTAATTCAGAGGTAATCGGAGCGGTTGATCAGGCTGTAAGCATAATGCTTACCAACTATCTTGAGGAAAACCCGAAAGACGCAAGGATCATCGTTCAGAAAGTAATTCTTGCTGCTACTGCACGACATGCAGCCCGTAAAGCAAGAGAAATGGTTCAGAGAAAAAACGTATTCTCCGGATCAGGCCTTCCCGGTAAGCTGGCTGATTGTGCTGATCGTGACCCGTCAAAATGCGAAATATACCTGGTTGAAGGTGATTCTGCAGGGGGTACGGCTAAACAGGGAAGGGACCGTGCTTTCCAGGCAATTTTACCCTTGCGCGGGAAGATTCTCAATGTTGAAAAAGCAATGCAGCACCGAATATATGAGAGCGAAGAGATAAAAAATATCTTCACTGCTCTTGGTGTAAATATTGGCACGGATGAGGATAGCAAAGCCCTCAATACATCAGGTTTACGTTATCATAAAGTGATAATAATGACTGATGCGGACGTTGACGGATCGCACATCACAACTCTTATTATGACATTCTTTTTCAGATACATGCAGGATCTGATCCGGCTGGGCAACATCTACATTGCAACTCCTCCACTTTATCTTATCAAAAAAGGTAAAGCTGAGCGGTATTGCTGGACAGAAGAGGAGCGGGAGCTTGCGGTTCTGGAGATGGGACAGGGCAAAGAATCTGGCGTAGGTATTCAGAGGTATAAAGGTCTCGGTGAGATGAACGCTGAACAGCTGTGGTCAACAACCATGAACCCTGAGACAAGAACTCTTCGTCAGGTGACTATAGAAAGCGCAGCTGAAGCTGATCATATTTTCTCAATGCTTATGGGTGATGAAGTTCCTCCAAGAAGGGAGTTTATCGAAACCCATGCAAAATATGCAAGGATTGACGTATAAGAAGTTATCAGGAGAACAATATTAAATTAAATACCGAATATTTTTCTCCTGATCTCAACAGCATCATCCATACATACTTCACTGCAGCAGAAGCATCTGATACAGATGCTGTCTTTAAGGATGATGTGAGACTTGTCAATTAGATGTGGCTGTATTGCTTTAACCGGGCAAATGGTTACACATTTACACTTATCTTATTATTCATAGTCTAGTTAAAGAGAATTATTCCCTTCATAAGTTCCTCAATACCAGACATTATGTATCGTGAGGAACCGGAATAATGATTTATAATGAGGCATACTATTAATTCCTTGTCTGATATTGTCCTTACAAAGCCGGCCATACTCCTGACACGTGTCATCGATCCGCTTTTTGCTCTGAATCTTGTTTCAAAAACCGGATCTTTAAAATAGTACTGAAGTGTTCCCTCCTTTCCTGCATAAGGCAGGGAGTCGTAAAATTCATTAAAATACTTTCCGCTTTTCTTCAACTGGAACAACAACATTGCGAGCGCTTTTGAATTAATAGCATTCAATGGTGAAAGGCCGCTTCCATCTTCAAGAAACACTCCGCTCATATTTATTCCTGAATCAGAAAGGAACTCTTTAATCACTTCAATTCCCGATTCTGTAGTGGCTGAATTTCGGAAAACCCTTCCCATTTCCTTTGTCAGATGTTCGGCATATAAATTGATACTGAAATGATTAAGTATTTCAATAATTTCACTGAGTGGGGGCGAGACCGTTTCTGAAATTAGTTTTAATGGTGCTGTTACGGGTCTCTTCTCAAATCGAGTTGTTGTTGGATTCCCTGTAATTTCAATTCCGGCTTCTTTAAGCTCTTTATCAACAATTTTCGCTACCAGGAGAGGTGGATCTGTTATTGAAGCCTTAAGTACAAAATCATCATCATCTGCAGGTATGGTTCCGGCGAGCCATCCATTAGTGCTGTATGGAGCAGCGAAAACATATCCTTTGTCCGATGTTCCTGTTGCAGTCAACCAATTGGAAAAATCGAAAGCGTAATTATCAGGAATCATTCCTGTAATTACAGGAGTAATGCCTGCAATTGTTTTAAAATGAATCTCATAGGTATTGTCATAAACAGAAAGGCCATAGGCTCCTGCACCATAATAATTTCCTGCATCCTCCCACAACCACTTTGATGGTACAGGAAGATAATCGAAATATGAGTCATCGGCTATGACCCTTCCTTTAATACTTTTTATGCCTGATTTTTTAATATCCTCAATCCATTCAGATACAAAGTCTCCATAGTGATCCAAAAAGTATCCTGATCCCAGTGAAGGATCACCACCTCCTTTAATGATGATATCTCCTGTCAGACGTCCATTCTTTATCTCACCGGTGTAGCCTACAGAAGTTTTAAAAGTATAATCCGGTCCGAGTAAATCAAGAGCTGTTGCTGAGGTCACAAGCTTCAGAATTGAGGCTGGGGCAAGGCTTTTTTCTGAATTATATTCCAATACCGGCTTACCATCTGTTGCATCAAGAACGCAGAAGGATATAGATGCGTGTGCAAGGGAATCATTTTTAATAAACCGGTCAAGCGCTGTTTCCTGCGCAATTAAAGAAACATTAAAGCAGGCCAGAAATAATAAGATGGATAATCTCATCATTAAGTTATCCTTTGGTTCTGTTTAATAGTTGATAATAAACCACATGCAGCCTGTATGTCAACACCTTTGCTGGCTCTTACTGTTGTCAGGATCCCTTTCGCGTTGAGTGCTTCCTTGAAATTGTTCGTTTCAATCGGATCGGGACTATGAAATTCAGCTCCGGGAATTTCATGGAACCGGATTATGTTTATCCGGCATTTAATTCCATCCAGAATTCTGGCTATTTCTTTCACATGCCTTGGGGTATCATTCAAACCTTTAAAAAGGATATATTCAAAGGATACCCTTCTCTGGCTGTTTATATCAAAGTTTCTTATAATGTCAAGAACCTCTTTTACTGTATTGGTTTTCTGTACAGGCATAAGGGTTCTTCTCTCAGTATCGAAAGGTGAATGCAGGCTTACGGCAAGATGACAACGGCTTTTCTCCAGAAAATCCCGTAAGCCGGCCTTAAGACCTACCGTACTTACAGTTATTCTGGTAGGACTCCATGCGTAACCCCATTCACTTGTAAGGATCTCAAGACTCTTAAGAACCTCATTAACATTATCGAGTGGTTCTCCCATCCCCATATAAACCATATTGGTTAAATTCCTGAATTCAGGAATACTCCGGAACTGGTTTAGAATTTCGTTGGATGAAAGATTACCCTGAAAGCCCTGTTTCCCGGTCATGCAGAATATGCAACCCATTTTGCAACCCGACTGTGAAGAAACGCATATTGTAGCTCGCTCATTATCAGGTATATATGCGGTTTCTATGTATTTGTCATTCAACACCTTAAACAGGTATTTTTTTGTACCGTCAACGCTCTCAGCAATTTGTTCCGGAGCTGATAATCCGATTTCATAATCTGCATCAAGAAGTTCCCTCATCTTTTTAGAAAGATTGGTCATTTCCCCGATCGAGATAATCTCCTTTTTATATAACCAGTCTGCTATCTGCTTTGCAGCAAAACCAGGGAAACCCAGTCGCTTACTTACAGCGATAAGCTCATTTAAGGTTTTGCCATATAATTTTTCTTTTTGCATGATATTTTTAATTGATCGTCTTTTGATTGTGGATTTTCTATCATCCCCCAAACTTTTCTGCCCCTAAATCCCCTGAAGGGGACTTTGAAAACCGTTATTTCTCAAATTCCTCTTAATTAAAGCCATAGCCCGCTTTCTGAAGTTCTTTTATACTCTTAAAGGGCCTTGAAGGTGTCAGATATTTATTAAGATGGTTATATATTTTCATTCTTATTTCTTTTGCTTCCATATAATCCATTCTGTCAAATGAATGTCCGCCAGGCATATTTTCAAAAATCTCATATGAGAAGTTTTTCTTTCCCTCTGCCTTGAGTGATTTGATAAGATGTTCAACCTCAAGAACGTTTACGTCTTCATCATTGGTATTAGTATGTATCAGAAGCGGAGTATTCTGAAATTTATCAACCTGCCATGCAGGTGATCTTTTCCGGTATTCTGCAACATCTTCATCGGCTGGTTTTCCGATCGGACGCTGACCTGAGAATAGATCCCTGTATTCCTGATCCTTGTAGCCCATCCGTGCAATAAGATCGCTTACAGGTACCCCTGTGAACGCAACTTTATAATTCTCCGGATACTCAAAGAGGTTGAAAAGGGCAATATATCCTCCGTGACTCCAGCCAATTATCCCAACCCTGTCTTTATCGACAATCGTGTAGTTATCAATCATATACTGCCGGCTGGCATTTACATCCTGAACTTCCAGTCCTCCATAATCAATAGTATTAAACATTCCTGCCCCATAACCTGTGGAACCCCTGTATTCAGCGGCAACGACTATATACCCCTGCGATACCATCTCTCTGATTATATGAGTATAATAGGTGTCGAAATTGGCATGCACCCCGCCATGAGGAAAAACAAGCAGTGGACATTTTTTTGAAGGATCTGCATCTCTGGGGATAAAAACATACGACCATAACTTGACAGGGTTACCTGCACCCTGACCGGTCGGATTTCTTTCCTTTGCCAGGGGAGGTCCATTGAAATAGACTTTATCTATAAAAGCAATATCTCCAACTTTGTTATACCACTGCACATCATCAATCTTTTTTTCCAGTATATCAAACCGGTGGTCTAACGCATCAAGGTTTGAATTCATCTTTTTTATTTCAGTCATTAATTCAATTGTACCCGGTTGACCGAACGAACTGACATACAGCATTGTCATGAAAAGAATCAGAGCTAATTTTAATATATGCGATTTCATAAAGTACAGATTATTTCTAATGGGGTTACAAAATATTAGATATCAATTTTTCCTTCAAAAACAAATGTAGCCGGGCCGGACAACCATATGTCAGAAATATGATTTTTTGAAACAGTAGCTGAAACAGATAATTCACCACCTTTGGTTTTAACACTGACAGAATTAGTGTCAAAATGTCCTTTTAATATAGATGCAATTGCAGAAGCAGTGACTCCTGTTCCGCATGACAAAGTTTCATCCTCAACACCCCTCTCGAAAGTTCTTACATAGATCCCATCTCCCATTAATTCTACAAAGTTTACATTTGTGCCTCCCGGTTTGAAAGCGGCAGAATGCCTGATTGTTCTTCCTTCCATATTAACATCAATTCTATTTATATCTGACCGGAAAATTACATAATGTGGTGAGCCGGTATTTATAAAATAATTTCCGTCAACTACCTTTATTTCAAGTACATCAACCATTTTTAGTCGAACAATATCATCAGCTGCAATTGCTTTATGTACACCATCGGCAGCTAAAAATTTCTGATTTTTTCCGGCAATTCCTTTCTTTAAAGAATAATGTGAAGTGCAACGGCCACCGTTACCGCACATACTTCCGGGGTTTCCATCTGAGTTGAAATATTTCATTTCAAAATCATAGTCCTTGTGACCTGACACAAGAATGAGACCGTCAGCCCCGATTCCAAAGCGACGGTCACATAATTTGTTAATAATTTTATTGTTTTCAGGATTAAACCTTGAGTCCCGATTGTCTATGATAATGAAATCGTTACCTGTGCCATGATATTTGTTAAATGTGAAAGTCATCTTTGTTAAAGTGTTGTTAAAACAATATCAATCGTTTATTTTCATTCCAGATTTGCATGATCTTTGTAAAACAAAAGATTCAGAAAACGGTTATAAAGATAGGAATCTTTTGAAGGCAGTTTATAAAAAGCAAAACGAAGAATCAATTAAAAAGAAACAGAGCTATGAAAGTTAAAAATTTATTAGGCGGGTTGTTGATGGCGATACTGGGAGCAGTAATTGCCCTTTTTGCCTATACACAAATCCTTGACAATCCATCAGAAACAAATCTGAAAGAAAGTTCAAATGTTGATACCTCAGGAGCAGCAGCCCTTCTGACTGCATTTCAGATGCAGGAGGGTCAGGTTGATTTTACTTATGCTGCAGAACAGACAGTTCATGGAGTAGTCCACGTACGGACAAAAACAATGGTTGGTCAGCCGGATAATCCCGTATTGGATTGGTTTTACGGTGATCAGAACAAAAGGCCCAGAGAAGTCAGCGGTTATGGATCAGGAGTAATAATTACATCTGACGGATACATTATCACCAATAATCACGTTATAGAGAATGCTGAGAATGTTGAGGTAAAATTGAATGATAACAGAATTTATACAGCTAAAGTGGTAGGGCGCGACCCAAGTACTGATGTTGCACTCCTTAAAGTTGAAGCTGAAAACCTGCCATTCATCAGATATGGCGATTCAGATCAGCTGAAGCTTGGAGAATGGGTTCTGGCAGTAGGAAATCCATTTAACCTTACATCAACTGTTACTGCAGGAATTGTTAGTGCAAAAGGCAGAAGTCTCGGTATTCTGGACGCTGACAACAGGGTTGAGTCTTTTATTCAGACTGATGCCGCATTGAATATGGGAAATAGTGGTGGTGCACTGGTAAATACTAAAGGTATGCTTGTAGGAATAACATCTGCTATACTCTCACCAAGTGGAGCATATGCAGGAAATTCATTTGCAATACCAGTTAACATAGTAAAGAAGATAGTGAGTGATCTTACAAGATTTGGCGAAGTTCAGAGGGCAATAATTGGAATTAATATGAGAGACGTAACTTCTGAAGATGCTAAGGAACAGGAACTTAAAGATATAAGAGGCGTGTTTATTACAAATATTGTACAAAGCAGCGCAGCACAGGATGCCGGTTTGCAACCTGATGACATAATAACCAGCTTTAATGGTGTTTCAGTAAGAACATCTTCAGAATTGCAGGAACAGGTCGGGAAATTCAGTCCGGGAGACAAAGCCTCAGTTACATACTTACGAAAGGGAGTAGAAAAAACAGTGCCAATCATACTTAGAAATATTGCAGGAAACACAAGTGTTGTTACTGCCGAAATGGGAACCGGAAGTCTGTTCGGGGCAAAAATTGAACCCATCGGTTCTTCTGAAAAGAGGTCATACGAACTAGACTATGGTGTTAAAATTGCAGATTTAGGAGAAGGAAAGTTCAAAGACATCGGAATGCAAACGGGTAATATTATCTTAAGCATTAATGGAAGAAAAGTAAGCAGTTCCGCCGAAGTCCGTGAAGCTACAAACAATGGAAAAAGCCTGAAATCGATCGAGGGAGTTCAGAAAGATGGCACCATGTTCAGTTACCAGTTCCGTAACTAATACGATTGGTTAATCAACTAATTGTCGATCAGGAGATTTGCAATGGTAGTTCTTCTGGTCATAACTATAATGTAATATTTTTGTTATTACATTTAAAAGTATATCTT
>JBBRVC010000045.1:0-25811 GCA_038247205.1 Bacteroidales bacterium | reverse complement strand
TCGGATACAAAGGTCTTCTCAATCCCGAGCATCCGAGAGCCCTCGACTATGATAAAGAACATACAGGTCCCGGAGGTATTCCAAATGGTGCATATTATCCTGGAGGCGGTGGTTATGCCAGCGAGGCTTATAATATTGCTTATTCACGTGCAATGATGCAGGCAGCCCTTTCTCTCTAAATAGAATAAAATAATAATAATCAAATAATTATGAAAGACAATCGCAGAGACTTTATAAAAAAAGGGGCTTCACTAGCCGCCGCAATATCAGTTACAGGATTAACAGCCTGCACTCAGACTGCCAGTATTGAAAGTGAGAACAAACCCAAACGAAAAGTTCAATGGCCAATAACAGAGGGTCCGGATACTCCAAAGCTGACTTTGAGCAGCCGCCCTGATGCCACACCAGAAAGCATGCAAAAGCTTAAACAGATCGGGGTTGATTATGTTCTAATGAGTGGTCCCGCATTGCCATGGACAGAAAGCGGACTTCGTCCAATCATGGATCGCTTTAAGGCAGAAGGATTAACTGTTATCAACATGATGTTCAGTGGATTTCCCAATGTCATCTATGGACGTGAAGGACGTGATGAAGAGATAGAAAAAGTTAAAGCATCTATTCTCGCGGCAAGTGCAGTTGGGCTTCCTATTATGGAGTACAACTTCTACGCTCACCGTCTCACCGAGGGTTATTACAGGTCATTCGGCCGTGGAGGTGCCGGTTATACTTCTTTTGATTATAGCAGAACAGGCGGAAATCCTGATGGTCTTGAATTTATGTATCGCAAATCACTACCTGCTGAAGAGATGAATACAGCAGCAAAAGATATGGGCCCGTTACCTGACGGTACATTTACTTCAGAACAACTTTGGGATAATATTACATATTTCCTGAAAGCTATAGTTCCTGTAGCGGAAAAGGCAGGTGTCCGTCTCGCTCTTCACCCCAATGATCCTCCGGCTCCGATAAGTCGCGGATCAGAACAAATTATGGGAACATTTGAAGACTGGAAGCGCCTTGTTAATATTGTAGACAGCCCATCTAATGGCATGACTTATGATTCCGGCGTTTCAAATGAGATTGGTGCAGATCCGTTGGAAGTACTTGATTATCTGTCTTCTCTGGATCGTATTAACCACGTTCATTACAGGAATTGTATCGTGCAGACTCCAAGATTAAAATATGATGAGGTTTTTCCTGATAATGGAACCGTTGATATGTTCACAGTAATGCAGAAGCTTGTCAATGCAAAATACAAGTACGCTTTATATCCGGAACATCCAAGAGCGCTTACCCATGACCTTGAACATTCGGGTGGAGGTGAATATACAGGCCTTGCATATAATATGGCCTATGCCCGAGCAATGATGCAGGCAGCCCTTTCTCTCTAAATAAAGTAATAATAATCAAATAATTATGAAAGACAACCGCAGAGATTTTATCAAAAAAACTGCTTCACTTGCAGCTGCCATGTCGATTGGCGGAATGAGTTCAGCAATGCCGGGTCAGAAAGATCAGATCAAAAAGGCAACTCCGGTCAAACCTTATGTTAAGGATGCCGGTATTAAATTTGCTTTTATGATGGGGCCAACTTCACCAAAAGTTCCGTTTGCGCGTCAGATGGGTGTGCTCCACTCAGTTTCAGGAGTTGAAAGATTACAAAATGTGAAAGCATGGGAACCGGATGCTATTAAAAACACAAAAGAGATCTGGGCAAAACAAGGTATAAAATGGACAGTTGTAGAAGGACCTCCTTCACTGGGTTCGCAAACAAAACTTGGGCTGGCAGGCAAGGATGAGGAAATTTCAAACTTCATTACTTTCATGAAAAACCTGAAGCAGCATGGTGATGTTGATGTTATTTGCTATAACTGGATGCCGGTTATCAGCTGGGCACGTACCCAGATGGACAGACCGGGTCGCGGTGGAGCATTAATGACCGCATTTGATTATGAAGAAATTAAGAACAAGCCATTAACAGAATACGGTGAAGTTTCTAAGGAAACACTCTGGAAAAACCTCGAATATTTTCTTAAGGCTGTTGTTCCGGAGGCTGAAAAAATAGGAATGAATTTATCCTTACATCCTGATGATCCTCAAGTACATAGCATCCAAGGCATTTCCCGAATTATGAATTCAGTGGAAAATTTCGACAGAATGCTCGATATCTCCCCGAGCAAATACAGTGGATTAACAATGTGCCAGGGGAACTTTTCCCTTATGGGTGTTGATATCCCTGCATTGATAAGAAGATGGGGTAAACGAGGTGTTATAAATTTTGTGCATTTCAGAAATGTTCAGGACCTCAGTGGTGTCGTACCAAGTCTCAAGTTCACTGAAACATTCCACGATGAAGGCCAGATTGACATGTATGAAGCAATGAAAGCATATTATGAAATAGGCTTTACCGGTCCTCTGAGACCTGATCATGTTCCTACAATGCATGGTGAAACCAACGAACGTCCGGGTTATATGACCTTAGGTAATCTTTATGCTACCGGCTACATACGCGGACTTATGGAATCTGTGACCAAAGAAGGCAGGAAAACTTCTTAGCACCAGAACGTCAATTCTGTTGACTTCAGGAGTAAGTAATTAAAAAGCTGCTGTTAAAATTTTAACAGCAGCTTTTTTCAATACTGTAAATCAGGGTTTTGCATGATTCTGCTCTATAGCTACCAAATTGGGTTATAATCGAATATGAACAAAATCCTCATAAAAGAAACAGGTAAATAATAAAATTCTACTATATTTAAGCGGAAATTATCATTTTTAACTTAAAATAAATCGAGAATAATGAAAAGTATCTTAAAACAAATTGCTGAAAAAACCAGAAAAGAGGAAAATGCAGCAGCAGATGCCATCAGGGCTGAAATAGCAAATCCTGCTACCACAAACGATCGCCGAAGCTTCCTGAAAAAGGCAGCCCTTGGTGGTATCGCAATCAGTGGAATGATGAATCTTTCAATTGAAGATACCATTGCCCAGCAAACATCAAAAGTTTCCCGCTCATCAAATCCTTCTGACCTCAAGATTACTGATATGCGCGTTTCATTAATGGCTGTCATGGGTGGTACTGCAATAATCCGTATCGATACAAACCAGGGTATTTATGGTTTGGGTGAGGTTCGCGATGCTGCTGATCCAAGATACGCACTTATGTTGAAGAGCCGCCTGCTTGGAATGAACCCTTGTAATGTTGAGATGATATTTAAAATTATCAAACAGTTTGGAGACCATGGTCGCCTTGGTGGTGGAGTAAGCGGAGTGGAAATGGCACTCTGGGATCTCTGCGGAAAAGCTTACGGAGTACCCGCATGGCTATTACTGGGCGGTGGAAGATATCGCGATAAAGTAAGGTTATATGGCGATACCCCTACCTCAAAAACTCCTGAAGAACAGTTAAAACTGATAAAATTTCGTACTGTTGATCAGGGATATACATGGCTTAAAATGGATATTTCCATTAACCAGATAAAACACATTCCCGGCACACTTGTAAATCAGGATTTCTGGACTAAAAACGATGCTAACCAGGTACCTGGCACAGGTAATTATATGACATATAATAACACCCTGCATCCTTTTACCCAGATCCAGATAACCGAAAAAGGACTTGAAGAGCTTGCAAAAATAGCAGAGGATGCAAGAGCATTGGTCGGATATGATATTCCGATATCAACTGACCATTATGGTCATTTCGATTTAAATAACGGATTGCGACTTGGTAAGGTTCTGGATAAGTACAGGCTGGCATGGATGGAGGATATTGTTTCCTGGGAATATACTGACCAGTGGAAAGTATTGTCTGATACTCTGGACACCCCAATGTGTACAGGAGAGGATATTTATCTGCTGAAAGGATTTAAACCGCTTATAGATATTCATGCAGTTGATATCGTTCACCCTGACTTAGCTACATCAGGTGGTCTTCTTGAGACAAAGAGACTTGGTGATTATGCTGAAGAACATGGTGTTGCAATGGCTATGCACCAGGCAGGAACACCTGTTTCATTTATGGCAAACGTACATTGTGCAGCAGCTACCCAAAACTTCCTTTCTCTTGAGCATCACTCTGTTGACGTACCATGGTGGGAAAGTCTTGTTAAAATGACCGGCTCTCAGCCAATGATAACAAAAGGGTATGCTAATGTTCCTCTGGATGCACCCGGATTAGGAATTGAACTGAATGAGGCAGTCGTTAAGGAACACCTCAGACCAGACGGGACAGGATACTTTGTTCCGACCCCTGAATGGGATAAGAGAAGTTCACACGACAGAACATGGAGTTAATTTTTAAGATTCCGAAATTAATAAAGGCTGCTCAATTGAGCAGCCTTTTATATTATAAAATAATTATCTTTAAAATGTAATGAGTAAAACAAATTAAACTATGCATCCAATCAGGAAAAGTTACCTTCTTAAAACAGCCGGGGGGTTACTTGGCATACTTCAGGCTGCTAATATTCAGGCAATACCGGAGAATCCTAACAGCGTTAAGCCTAACATTATTCTTATATACTGTGATGATCTGGATTTTGATGAAGTCAGCTTTTATAATAACAGGAACTTTCCAAGCTACAGCGGAATGAGGGAGGCAGGTTTATTCAAGCCTGATAAAGATGACAAAGGATTATCACATTTTCAGAACAGGATCTTCCTTCGTGAGGGAGAAATGGCTTATTATAATGATCCGAGGATGTATATGCCGGTTGTTGATAATTTAACTTCAAATGGAGCTGTATTTAACAGATTCTATGTAACATCGGCAATAAGCACTCCAAGCAGGTATGGAATGATCACAGGCAGGCATGCTTCGAAGAGCGAAGGCGTATTGACAGCTCCTGAACCGGGGAATGTTATGTTCAATTCACCAATAAGACCTGAAGAGGGAACATTTGCCAAGGAAATGAAAAAATGTGGTTATAATACAGGATTCCTGGGCAAATGGCATAATGGAATAAACCAGGCAGGCGGAAAGGCCCCAGCCGATCTTATCAATAAGGACCCTGAAGATCCCGAAACCAAATTGTATTACCAGGGCGTTTACAACAAATCTGTGGCATATCTTAAAGAAAACATGGGATTTGATGTCGTTGACAGATTATATACCAATAACAAGGAAGGTCTGCCTGTTCCGGGGAGCATGAGAGTACATAACCTGGAATGGATAACCGAAGGTGCTCTGAATTTTATTAAACAGGACAAGAATAATCCGTTTTTCCTCTACATGGCGATAACCCTTCCACATGGAAGATATACATCAGAATGGTATAAAGAAAATCCTTTGGCAACTCCTGCAGGCATGTTAAAGGAAAGGCCAAAAGGAATGCCTACCCGTGAATTTATCATGAACACACTCAAAGAGAAAGGGATAGACCAGAGAAATGCCACAGCAACGTTTATTGATTATAGTATTGCTGCCATTATGAATGCATTAAAAGAGGAAGGTCTTGACAAGAATACGGTACTTATCTTTACGAGTGACCACCAGTCAAGGGGAAAAAACACCTGTTATGAAGTCTGCAGGGTACCAATGTTTATCTGGTGGGGAGATAAAATTAAACCGGGAACAAAAATTGATGAAATATGCGCCAACATCGATATCACATCAACAATTGTTGATATGGCGGGCGGAACGGTATCAAAAGAGAATCCTCAGGATGGCATGAGTTTTCTTCCATGGCTTTTGGGGAAGGAGAAAAAAGATTTTCGGAAGGCACTCCTTCTTGAATGCGGATTCAGCCGTGCTGCTGTGACAAAAAATTATAAATACCTCGTTAATCGCCCCCCTGCAAGTATTGAAAAGAAAATGAATGATGAGGCTGAGAAATGCCTTGTTGATAATACCAGAAGGAGAATCGGATGGGATGGTTTTGAGAATCCCCATACCGGCGAACCGGGAATCTGGTTCTATGCCGACCGCGACTTTCCAAATTTCTTCGACAGAGACCAGATATACAATCTTCAGAAAGATTATTTTGAACAGAACAATCTGATAAATACTGCCGAAGGGAAAAAAATCCTTCCTGAAATGCAGGAAATAATGAAAGACCTCCTGAAAGATATGAGTTATAAATTCGGGGAGTTTAAACAGTAAATTACAAGTTTAAGATACCTTATATTATACTATATTGTAATTATGGCCAGAATCATTGTCATCGGAAGTTCGAATACCGATATGGTTATCCGATCCAAAAAACTCCCTGCCCCTGGAGAAACTATACTGGGAGGCACATTTCTTATGAATCCGGGAGGTAAAGGGGCAAACCAGGCGGTAGCAGCTGCCAGACTTGGAGGAAATGTAACATTTGTTACAAAAACAGGCAATGACATTTTCGGGTCGGAAGCTGTGCAACTATTTAATAAAGAAGGTATTAATTCCAAATATAGTGTTACAGACAATGAAAATCCATCCGGTGTTGCTTTAATAAATGTAGACGAAAATGGTGAAAACTGTATTGTAGTAGCTTCCGGTTCAAATGGAACATTGACTCCCGGAGATATTAATAATGAGGTATTTACAACCAATCCTGCTGATCTTTTCCTTATGCAGCTCGAGATACCTTTGGAAACTGTTGTCTATGCAGCAAAAAGAGCTTCTGATTGCGGCAGTAAGGTCGTGCTTAACCCCGCTCCCGCTCAGAACTTGCCAGACGAATTGTTACGATGTCTGTATCTTATCACACCAAATGAGACTGAGGCTGAATTGTTAACTGGCGTTAAAGTCACGGATAGTGATTCAGCTGAAAAAGCTTCCCGGTATCTCCGGGAGAAAGGTGTACAAAATGTCATCATTACGATGGGAAGATCGGGCGCATTCCTATCATCGGATACAATCTCACAAATTATCAGGGGAACACCTGTAAAAGCCATTGATACAACGGCTGCCGGGGATGTATTCAATGGAGCTTTAACAGTTGCTGTTGCTGAGGGAATGGGACTGGCAGAAGCAACAGTATTTGCAAATAAGGCTGCTGCAATCTCTGTCACGCGTATGGGTGCACAAGCCTCGGCTCCCTTCAGAAGAGAAATAATATAAGATTAAAGTGTATAATATCTAACCCTTATGACAATGAAAAACAACATGATGCTTGCTTTGATAGTTTTAGCGCTTTTTGCCTTTTCCTGTACGACCACTTCCGATGAATACAGAACTATCAGGCCTGAGGTGCTGAAAGATAAAATTGCCGGTGGCTGGGCTGGTAAGATGGTTGGTGTAACATATGGTGCTCCTACTGAATTCAAAGCTCAGGGCCGGATTTTTGAAGATTCGATAAACTGGAAACCTGCAGATATCATTGGAAGCATGTGGCAGGATGATATATATGTACAATTGACATTTCTGATGTCGATGGATAAATTCGGAATGGATGCACCGGCAAAGAAATTCCAGGAGATGTTTGCAAAAGCAGGATACAAGCTCTGGCATGCAAACATGCAGGGAAGAAAGAACTATTTCGACAGCATCTTTCCGCCTGCATCAGGTAGCCCTGCATATAACTTACATGCCGATGACATTGATTTTCAGATAGAAGCCGATTACATTGGATTTATGTGTCCGGGAATGCCGCAAACAGCTTCAGCCATTGCCGATAAGATCGGTCATATAATGAATTATGGTGATGGAGTTTACGGAGGAATATTTGTTGCAGCGCTCTATTCAGAGGCATATTTCGAATCTGATTTGTTGAAGATTATTGAAAAAGCACTAAAATCAATTCCTGAAGAGAGCGATTATTACAAGATCGTAAAAGATGTAATTAAGCTTCATCAGCATTATCCTTCCGACTGGAGAACTGCCTGGAATGAACTTGAAGCCAAATGGGGCAAAGTACAGATCTGTAAAGCAGGAACAACATTCAATATCGATGCAAAACTCAATGGAGCATATATCGTTATGGGCTTATTGTATGGAGAAAGTGACCCGATGAAAACTCTGGAAATATCAACACGCTGTGGCCAGGATTCAGATTGCAACCCATCAAATGCACTTGCCGTGCTTGGCATTATTAAAGGATTCAGCGGCCTTCCCGAGGAAATGCAGAAAGGCGTGGAGGCAATTGGTGATTCACTTTTTTCACATACCTCCTACTCATTCAATTCTGCTGTAGAAAGTACAAACAAATATGCAATTGATCTGATATTAAGAGATGGCGGAGAGGTTACAGGTAAAAAAATCTCTGTAAAAACGCAATTACCGGTTGCTCCTGCCCTTGAGGTTGCTTTTCCAAATCTTGTCTTTCTCAGAAATGTTTCTGTTTTTGATAAAGATCAATTAAAATTTAAAGGTAGCTGGAAACCATATGAGGTAACAGGCCGGGATAAAAAGGTTTCAAAACAATCAATGTTTTCCGAAAAGAAAGGTGATGAATTTGTAATTAGCTTCTCAGGAACAGGCATTTCAATTGAAGGAAACTGGTACAAAGACGGAGGAAAAGCTGATGTTTATGTGGATGGTGCATTGAACCGTACAATCGACACATACTATGATTTTGCCGATCAACAGCATGTTGAAAGTATCTGGCATGTTCTTAACCTTGAACCCGGCGAACATGAAGTAAAACTTGTTGTAACCGGAGAAAATCGACCCGAATCAGCCGGTACAAGGGTATATGTCAGATCTGCCACAATTTTCGACACTGCTCCCAAGATTAATGAATCGTTTAAATTTACATTCGAATAGAATTACTTTTTACTTTTTACTTTTATAAAATGATATGTTCATACCACAAAGTTACTCACTTGCAATAGTCCTCTGCGTTGTAACAATGCTCTGTTGGGGATCATGGGGCAACACCCAGAAACTGGCCGGAAAATCATGGCGATTTGAGCTCTTCTATTGGGATTATGTCCTGGGAATACTGCTATTCTCACTCCTGCTTGGATTTACACTGGGAAGTACCGGTGAAAATGGCCGAAGTTTTCTTTCGGATATTTCACAGGCTAACCCGAAGAATGTATTAAATGCAATGCTTGGGGGAGTAATCTTCAATGCCTCTAACATCCTTCTCGTAGCCGCAATGGCCATTGCGGGTATGGCTGTTGCTTTCCCGGTAGGCGTTGGTATTGCTCTGGCACTCGGGGTAATAATAAATTATTTTTTTGCACCCCAAGGTAACGCAATAATCCTCTTCAGCGGTGTGGCTCTTATTGTTGCAGCAATAATTATTGATGCTATTGCCTATAAAAAGCACAGCATCTCAATGAAAAAAGTCTCAGGCAAAGGAATTATACTTTCTGTTTCAGCCGGTTTTCTTATGGCTCTGTTTTACCGTTTTGTTGCCAGCTCAATGGCTACTGATTTTGTGACGCCTGAAACCGGAAAACTGACCCCGTACTCAGCTGTATTCTTTTTTGCAGTCGGTTTAGTTCTCAGTAATTTCCTTTTTAACTATCTGATAATGAAGAAACCTTTCGAAGGTGAGCCTTTATCATTTAAGGATTATACAAAAGGTAGCATTGGTGTACATCTGACCGGAGTTTTGGGTGGGGTAATATGGAACATTGGTATGTCAATGAGCATAATTGCATCGGGAAAAGCTGGGTTTGCTATTTCTTATGGTTTGGGTCAGGGGGCTACACTCATAGCTGCGCTTTGGGGTGTCTTTATCTGGAAAGAGTTCAAGGGTGCATCTAAAGAAGTTAACAGTCTCATTTTCTTTATGTTTCTTGCATATCTGGCCGGACTAGGGCTCTTGGTCTATGCCGGAATCTGACATAATTTGAACATCTTACAGTATTCAATAATTTAAACCCACATACCTGTGAAAAAAATAAATGATTTATCACACTGTAGTATCCTCTTCATCACCATAATATTAGCTTTTTCATGTAAAAAATCGCCATCCGTCCTGCTTACAGGCGAATTAAATACATGGCATACTGTAACTCTCACATTCACTGGACCATACAGTAGTGAGTATGATACAATTAATCCCTTTACAGACTATAGATTAAGTATCGAGTTTTCAAAAGGTGAAGAGAAAATTACTGTTCCCGGATATTTTGCAGCAGATGGTGAAGCTTCTGAAACTTCGGCAAAATCAGGAGATAAATGGCGTGCACACTTCTGTCCTCCGTCAGCCGGGGAATGGAGTTATATTACAAATTTTGTTACAGGAAAAACTATTGCTGTTTCTGACGATGCCGGAACAGGATGTTATTTCAATGGGACAACAGGGAAATTTACTGTCGAAAATGCGGAGCAATCATCGGCAGATATGCGTTACAGGGGTCGTCTGGTTTACACAGGAGAATCATATCTTAAGTATTCCGGCAGTAATGAATATTTTATCAAAGGAGGAACCGATTCGCCTGAAAACTTTCTGGGGTATAAAGATTTTGACGGTACATACTATGGTGGCAACAACAAGACACGCAGCGGTGAGGCATCTCCCAACAGCGGAATGCACTATTACGAACCTCACATCAAAGACTGGAAAGAAGGTGACCCTCAGTGGAAAAACGGGAAGGGTAAAGGGATTATCGGGGCACTGAATTATCTTTCAACAAAAGGCATGAACAGCTTTTACTTCCTGACTCTCAACATATTAGGTGATGGAGAAGATATATGGCCCTATACAGAAAGAAACGAACGCTACAGGTTTGATTGCAGTAAGCTTGACCAGTGGGATATTCTGTTTTCTCATGCAGACCGGCTTGGAATTATGATGCATTTTGTTTTACAGGAAACTGAGAATGAATGTCTGCTGGATGCAGGTTATCTTGATGTGCAGAGAAAACTCTACCTGAGAGAACTTATTGCACGGTTTTCTCATCACCTGGCAATAACATGGAATCTGGGTGAAGAGCATAATCCGGCAGGGTTTTCTCCCTATGGGCAAACATATCAGGACACTAAAAAAATGGCCGACTATATCAAAGCTATTGATCCGTATGACAATTTCATTGTTGTTCATACACATGCCGGAATGGAGCAACGTACAAAAGACATGACAGCATACCTTGGATTTAAAAATATAGAAGGTCCTTCAATACAATGCGGTAATGTAAACGATGTTCATGAAGAAACAAAAAAATGGTTAAGCCGGTCAAAAGATTCGTTACATCAATGGGTTGTATGTCAGGACGAGATTGGCCAGCACTGGAAAGGGGCACTTCCTGATGCAGTAGATCCTGCACATGATACTATAAGATATAAGGTATTATGGGGGAATCTTATGGCCGGTGGCGGTGGCGTTGAATGGTACTTTGGTTATAAGTTTGCCCACTCTGACCTCAGTTGCGAAGACTTCAGAAGCAGGGATTTACTCTGGGATCAGACAAGAATCGCCCTTGATTTTTTTCACAATCAACTGCCATTCAATGAGATGATAAGCTCGGATGAATTGACGGACGACAAGGATGATTTTTGTTTTGCAAAGCAAGGAAAAATTTATGCCGTCTATCTGCCATTTGGCAAGCCTACAAATATAACAGTTGTTTCGGGAAGGTATACGGTGCATTGGTTTAATCCGAGAACAGGAGTGACATTTACAACAAACGACATACTTGAAAAGGTTTCATCTGGAAAAATATCTACCGGCTCTCCTCCTGTTGAGGATGGTAAAGACTGGGTTTGCCTTCTGAGAAATGAGCCGTAATAATACGTTTGCATCATTCGAATTAAAAAGTTTAACAGACCTATCATAAGCCGGGTCTTCATTTTCATGAAAAAAGTTAACAAGCTCAGTATTCGAACAAATCTGTACCTCACAACTACTATTGTATTTGAATAATTATTCACAAATTAATTGTTAATTTTTGTTAAACTTCAATCTAAATGTTTAATTTGCCATACAATTCAACTGTCTATTGAGCAACTTAAATGACGAACTAATCATCGGAATCCGGCGGGGGGATTTGATTGCTTTTGAAAAGCTCTATTTACAATATTATGCATACCTCTGTCTCATAGCTGAACATATTGTGAAAAACAAGTGTGATGCAGAGGAAGTTGTATCTGATGTATTCGTAAAGCTCTGGAATATCAGGGAGAAAATTGAGATAACATCCATTAAGGCATATCTGGTAAGAGCAGTTCACAATACTTCGATAAATTATCTTGAAAGGCCAGTCATAAGTAATCGATTGACAGAAACCATAAACGAATCCGACATAAAACTACTGGCCTGGGATAGCGATTATCCCCTTGGCCGGCTTTATGAAAAGGAAGTTTTGGATATACTTGACCAGGGCATCGGCAAATTACCTGACGGATGTCGTGAAATCTTCATGCTAAGCCGTATTGAGGAAATGAAATATCATGATATTGCCGACAAGCTCGGAATATCAGTTAATACTGTCAAAACCCAGATGAAAATCGCACTATCCCGTCTACGTGAAACACTAAAGGATTACATGCTTATCCTGCTGTTTTTCCTGGCAAGCTGATTTTTTTTGGTTTCTTTTCACCCTCTCACTTAGATTTCCTGTCTTTAAATATAGATAACATGAATATGTACATTAAAGAAGAACAAATTTCTGATGATTTGATTTTGGGTTACCTGAACGGCGAATTAACTTCAGATGAAAAAAAGAAACTCATCGATTGGATAAAACTCAGCGGTGACAACAAAAAATATTTTGATGAATACAGTGAAATATGGATTACCTCAAAAGCAACTCTAAAAAATCACCGCTATCATCCACAACAGGGATTTTGGAAATTCAGGCAAAAAATTGAAATCGAAGATAACAATACCGGATCAAAAACATTGATATTAAATAAAATTGTCAGGTATGCAGCAATATTCATAGTTGCGTTTTCTCTGGGCGGGCTCTTATTTTATTTTACCGGAAAATCTAACCTTTCCGTACCTGAATTGACTTATAATGAATTAACTGTTCCCCTTGGTTCGAGGGTGCAGTTTCTGTTATCCGATGGCACGACAGTTACACTTAATGCAGGAAGCAAGCTAAAGTATGATAACAGGTACGGGGTAACAGACAGAGTAGTTCATCTCGAGGGCGAAGGCTATTTTAAAATTGCGAAGGATGCTAAAAAACCATTTACCGTACAGACTTCTCACCTGAATATTATGGCATTAGGAACTGAATTCAATGTAAAAGCCTATTCAGAGGACCTGACAATTGAAACAACCCTTGTTGAAGGTTCAATTCAAATAGAGGAGATTGCTCAGCATAAAGCCGAAGATGTTCTAGTACTTAAACCAAACCAGAAGCTTACCTTTTTAAAGACAGATTCAACAATGGTTGATGAACCTGAAAGTAAAGAAGTACCTGCAGCGACCCTGGCTCTTAAGCCGGAGGCTGAAATTGATAATCCTGCAATCATTGTGTGCGATAATATTAATATTGAGCCTGTTATATCATGGAAAGAGAACAGGTGGATTTTCGAAAAACAGAGTCTGTCGCAGATTGCGATTGACCTGGAGCGGAAATTCGATGTTCAGATTATTTTTGATTCTGAAAAATTAAAGTCAATCCGTTTCACAGGAATAATTCTTGCAGAGCCTATCGAGCAGGTACTTGAAGTAATGAGCATATCAGCTCCTATTAACTTCAAAGTAAAAGGGAGGATTATTACATTATCTGAAAACAAAACACGTACTCACCTTAATAAAAATCTTTATAACCGTTAATAATCACTAATAACCATTAAATCAAACCTTGCCTATGGATAGAAAAATTATGCTACAAAGCAAAAACGCAGAATGCTGAAACACTCTGCGCTGGTTTTTACAAATTTCACCCAATGTCGCTTTCTTCAGGAGAACATTGGCTTTCTAAACTTTAAAAACTAATCAAAATTATGAAAAAAAAACTACCTAACCCTATTCCTGGCTCGAAAACGGGAATAAAAAAAATCCTACTAACAATGAAACTAGCTCTGACAATTATTTTTCTCAGCGTTTTGCAGGTTAGTGCAAATGTTTACTCCCAGACCACTGTCAATCTCAATGTTCAAGACATGTCGATCAAAGATGTCATCAAGAATATTGAACAGCAGAGTCAGATTCGCTTTTTTTACAGCGATGACCTACTGGCAATGAATACTCTGGTTGATGTTCAGGCAAATAACAAAAATGTCATCGGTGTTCTGGATGATATTTTTTCTGAATCTGCACTTTCTTATAAAACTTTCGATAACAATCTTATCGTAATTGCACCCCGTGAGCTCTTACAACAAAAAAGAGTAACAGGGACTGTTGTTGATGAAACAGGAAATGCGTTACCCGGTGTAAACATCCAGGTGGAAGGCACAACTATTGGTGCTATTTCTGATATCTTCGGAAAATATACTATCGAGGTGCCCAACGATAACGTAGTCCTTGTTTTCTCCTTTATCGGTTATGAAAATCAAAAAATAACTTCTACAGGGAAAACAACAATTGATATCTCATTAGTTCCTTCCCTTGCAAGTCTGGAAGAAGTTGTTGTGGTTGGTTACGGAACACAGAAAAAGAAAGACGTTACTTCCGCCATTGCAGTTGTGGATGCATCAACACTGAGGCAATCACCTGTGGCCAACGTAACAAGTGCATTACAGGGTATATCACCGGGTATTGAGGTACAGAGTAACCAGGGAAGACCGGGTGAAATGCCTAACGTCAGGATTCGTGGTGTGTCCAGTACCAATAGTACTGAACCACTTTATGTTGTTGACGGTGTTCCAATGGGATCAGCTAATGTTATCCCTTCTGATATCGAAAGTATGCAGATTCTAAAGGATGCTGCATCTTGTGCTATCTATGGTTCGCGCGGAGCTAACGGTGTTATTATAATTACTACCAAAAGTGGTAAGTCAGGTGCTCCAAAAGTGAGTTTCAGTACATATTATGGTGTTGAAACTGCATGGAAGCAGCTGGAACTGTTGAATGCTCAGCAATGGGCTGAGTTGATAACTGATGTTAATACAAATGGTGCCAGTACAATCCCATCGCTTGCAACAGATATAGTTTCCGGGACAAATGCTCTTTGGGACGGCAAACAAACTGACTGGCAGAAAGAGATCTTTCAATCGGGAGCTATCCAGGAACAGAACTTTGATGTTTCAGGAGGAAATGAATATGGCAATTATTTCTTCTCTGCAAATGCATATAAACAGGATGGTATCATCATAGATACAAAGTACAAAAGATATTCTACCAGAATGAACTCTAACTGGCATACTGCAAAGTTCAAATTCGGGGAGAATTTATCATTCAGATATTACAATAATGAAGATGAAGATGCCAATGGTGGTCGCGCAACTATTGAAGAAATGATAAAGATCACACCAAACGTTGCGGTTCTCAATCCACTTGCTCTTGGCGGATATTCAGGGTATGATGCATCGCTTGTTGGTCATGATGCCAGTAACCCGGTTGGATCATTAATGCGTCGTTCGGGAATAAATTTCAACAAGATGTTTTCCGGTGATGTATATGCTGAATATGAAATTATGAAAGATTTGAACTTCAGAACTACTTTCGGCTTCACGAGTTTCGATATTCAGAAGAGGGATCTGACACTTAAAACTGATATGACACCTAAAGCTTATGCCACAACAACACTTGTTGAACGTGCTGACTGGAACTACAACTGGGTTCTGGAAAACAGGGCCACATATCATAAAGCAGTAAACTTGCATGATCTTACAGTAATGGCAGCATACACTTCAGAAGCTTCCAAAAATCATTGGTCACAGGCAACAGGCTCGAACCTTCAGGCAGAGGAAAATGATGTTATGTCGATGCTTGAAGCAGGCTTCCTGGTTGGTGGCAATGAAACAGAGGTAAGCCGTTTATCCTATCTGGGTCGTCTTATGTATTCTTACAATGGGAAGTATATGCTGACTGCAAACTTCAGGCGTGATGGTTCTTCCAAATTTGGTCCGGATAAAAAATGGGGTAACTTTCCATCAGTGTCTGTTGCCTGGCGTGTCAGTGAAGAATCCTTCATGAAACAATTTGAAAAAATAGATAATCTTAAGCTACGTACAAGCTATGGAGTAGTCGGAAATGATGGTCCTATTGGTGCATATTCATATCTTAACGGATTAACAGCCGGTACTAATTATGCATTTGGCACAACCTGGGGACAGGGTGTAACTATAAGAAATTTCAATAACCCTGACCTTACCTGGGAAACTGTTAAGCAACTTGATTTTGGTGTGGATTTAGGCTTGTTTGACAGTAAATTAGAAGTAACTGCTGATTACTATGACAAACGAACCGAAGACATGCTGGTTAATTTACCCCTTCCCGGTTCAAGCGGTTCATCAGGAACGATTTCCAGAAATGCAGGTAGTATTAAAAATTCAGGTTTTGAGTTTTCAGCTACTGTCCGCCATAACATCGGGGATCTTAATTTCGGATTAACAGCCAGTCTGGCAACTCTTAAAAATGAGGTAACTGATATATATAACAATAATGCCATAACTGCGGGCGCAGTTGAATTTGGAAATGCTACAAGAACAGAAATTGGTCACCCTATTGGCGCTTTTTATGGTCTTAAAACTCTTGGAGTTTTCCCCGATCAGCCATCCATTGATGCATATACTGCCAATATCAACGAGGTTGTTACATTAATCCAGCCTAATGCCAAACCGGGCGATATAAAGTTCGCTGACCTGGGTAGTGCAAATGGTGGAGCTCCTGATGGAAAAATAGATGTAAACGATCGTTACTACATGGGAAGTCCGATTCCTGATGTAACATATGGTCTTAGTCTCAACATGGATTATAAGAATTTTGATTTATCAATATTCTTCCAGGGAGTCGCCGGAAATGAAATATATGCCGAGTTAGTAGCGTGGACAGAAGGGATGCATAATAACTTCAATACTTCTACGGCAGTACTTAACCGTTGGACCCCTTCAAATACAATCACAGATGTCCCTCGCGCTGTCCGTAACGATCCTAACGGGAACATCAATAAAGTTTCTGACAGATACATAAAAGACGGTTCTTATTTGAGATTAAAGAATGCCTCTTTAGGTTATACGATACCAAAAAGCCTGGGAAAAACTTTACATATTTCGAATCTGAGGGTATATCTTACAGGCCGTAACCTGCTAACCTTTACCAAATATCCGTTCTATGATCCCGAAATCGGATCAAACGCTGTTGGTACCGGGGGCTCAATTAATACATCCCGTGGAATTGACAATGGGTACTACCCACAGCCACGTACAATAATCGGGGGCATTCAAATTGATTTTTAATAAGAGATGAACTGAATAATGAAATCCCTGATAATATGGGTGTTATATTATTCTATTAACAATTAAAAAAATTTATGATGAAAAACAAAATATTTATATTTCTGATGAGTTGCTTGTTCATCATGTCCTGCAGTGAAGAATTTATTACAAAGGACTTTGATAAATCAAGGTATAACCCGGAGACGTTTTATGCTACCAAAGCTCAGGCATTACTGTCTCTTAATGCCAGCTACTCAAATCTATCAATGAACACGTTGTTCGCACAGATAGCTGTTTTAATGCCAAATTCCATGAGTGATGATTTTTATGGAACCGGCTATATCGCTGGTTCAGGTAACTGGGGCCCGATTACCAATTTTAGTCCCAGTGCAACACATGGTGAAATAGCCAGTTTATGGAATGGTTGCTTTCAGGGGATTTTAGCATGTAATCTTGCCCTTGAAAAAATAGCTGAAATTGCTGTAAAAGATGCATCTTTCACACAGGATATGCAAGACAGCTATAATGGCCAGATACGCTATCTGAGAGCATTCTATTATTATGAATTATTTACATTCTTCCCTGAAGACAGACTGCCATTAAGAACAAGTTCTCCTAAAGTACCGGCCGACTATACAAAATCTCCGGCGACAGCAGCTGAAATGTTCACTTTTCTGGAAACTGAATTAAAGGAAGCTCAGAATCTTCTTAAAACTAGTCTTAATAATACTGCCGGCTATGAAAAAGGCAGGGCAACCCGCGGAGCAGCTGCAGCACTACTTGGCAAACTATATCTCTATAAAGACATGTTTCAGCAGGCCGCAGATCAGTTTAAACTCATTCTTCCGGGTGTAGGTGACCCTACATATGGTACCTATTCGCTAATGAATAATTTCCGTGACAATTTCACCAGAGATAATGAGAACAACGCTGAATCTATTTTTGAAGTTCAGTTTGCAAATGTTAACAGCAGCGGTAGCCAGGGGGGCGATGGAGCACAACAGAATGAAATGGGCTATTATGGAGTGCAGTTTACATTGAACAGAACTACCTGGTCTTCAATGTGGTGGAATTATGCAATTCCAAAATTCAGACTTAATGAGTTTGAAAGCTGGACGGAAACAATCGGCGGTGTTCCAACAACAGTGTACGACTACCGCGTATACGGAACATTCTGGGGTGTGCCAAACGGAGCTAATTTTACAAGTGGTTCAACTGTTAAAAACTGGCAGCAGCAAGGATGGGCAAACGAAAGAGTAATTCTGAGCGAAGTTGGAGTATTCGGATTGAGGAAACAAAGCTACGATGCTACTTCGCAGATGCCAACAGGAACAACTTTTGCTCATACCGATTATAACTGGAGACTTATCAGGCTATCTGATGTGATGTTAATGTATGCTGAATGTATGGCAAAATTAAATCCTTCCAATACTGCTCCCGCTGATATGAACAGCGCAGTATACTGGGTTGATGAGGTAAGAAAAAGGGCAAATAAAGTTATGACAGACCAGTCGCATCTTTACAGTGCACGAGCAGGAATGCCTGGCCAGCTACCCTCGGCTACAGCTTTAATGACAATAAAAGGATGGACTTTAGATCAGCTTATTCGTCATGAAAGGTATGTAGAGTTATACGCTGAAGGAAATCGTTTTTATGATTTAAAACGATGGAAATCAGGACCTTCTGATATACTTTATAAATCAGGTTGGGTTGGCTATCAATCACTTACACTTCCTGTTCCTCAAACAGAAGTTGATAATAACCCTGCCAACAGGGGTAACTAGAAACTCATAATCGGGCAAAGCATCCCTTTTAATGTACTTTACATTATCAGAGGATGCTTTGATTTGTAATTTGTTGCATTTCTTTAATGCAGAAATCACTCGATTAGTTCAATCCTAAACATCCAATTGTTAAAAATTACAAAAAAAATCAAAGTTTAACAATACCAGATGTTTTTCGGGGTATTTAAATACTACTTTTGAAGTAATTTCAATCAGTTCAGCACTATAATGCATTATTATTAACCAATTATAATAAGATAATGAATAATAAGTTTGATATCTTTAAACTAAAAGGCAAACTTGGAAGTTTAAGAGAATGGATGATCAGTCATCATCTTCCTCCTATGTTACTATTCTACATATTAGGAATAATCTCAACAATCTGGTTTCTGATCCGGGTTATCCCTAAACCAATTCGCGCAACTTATCCTTGTATGAAAGTTGCAGCTCCGTTTATGTCTGGTTTAGTTGCATACCTCCTTGCAGTTGGTGGATTAACTGCACTCTCAAGAAAATTCAGGATAATAAACGTAAGATATGCGTCTTCATTCTTACTTATTTTTGGGGTGATCACCGCAATGGCGATCATCCCTTCATCATCCTCATTCCAGACAAATGTAAAAACCGGTCCCGATGACGGACCTAACCAGCCTTTTGGCAAGCCATTGGGAATATTTCCGGGCCGTGTTGTATGGGTATGGAACCCTGATGCCACGAATGAGAATTTCACAACCGATTTTGATAAGAATGAATGGTTCTGGGAACCTGAGAATGTAAATGAAAAAGTCGTTGGCACGATGTTCCGGAATGGAATTACAAAACTTACCGGCGAAAAGACCGCGAAGGATTCATGGGATGTTATTTTCCATTTCTTCAATAATAAAAAATCGGGGAAAGACGCTGGATACACTAAAGGTGAAAAGATCTATATAAAGATAAACCAGGGTCAGTCGAGATGGATCCTGAATCAGGAGGATAAAAATAATGGATATTATATTCCGGCTACACTTGGCCCCAGTGAACAGAGAAGAAAAATTAATCTTATCCCCACTGAAACAGGCCCATATGTTGTTCTGGAGGTACTCAGGGAGCTTGTTAACGAATTGGGTATAGATCAGAAAGATATATATCTGGGAGATCCCATGTGTCCTATCTGGGGACACAATTATGACGTATGGGTAAAAGAATTTCCAAATGTTGCCTACATTGATAAGGTATCAACTATGCATGGACGGACATTAATCAAGGTATCTGAAAAAGATCTTCTTTTTTATTCAGATAAAACAATTACAGATAAACTTTATGATGTTGAAGAAAATGCAGATTATCTCATCAACCTTGCTAATCTGAAATCACATGGAGCAGCCGGTGTTTCCCTCACTGCCAAAAATCATTTTGGCGATATAGGAAGGGCTACTGCGAGTCATCTTCATTATTCACATATTGCAAACCGAAGAGAAGGAACTGTTAATAACGCAGGTTACCGTAAATACAGGGTATTTGTAGACCTTATGGGAAGTAAATACCTGGGGCAGAATACATTACTTTATGTAGTAGATGGTTTATTTGGCGGGGGTGCAAACGAGACAAAAGGAATTGTTAAGTATTTTATGGCGCCATTTAACAATGATTACAGCAACTCGATCTTTATGTCACTTGACCAGGTTGCTATTGAATCGGTTGGATATGATTTCCTTAGGACAGAGTGGAACGGAATAAACAAACATGATCCGGTTAACAATGAATGGGAAGATATGCCAAATGCTAATGGCGTTGATGATTATATGCACCAGGCTGCCGATCCAGCCAACTGGCCGGAAGGAATAATTTATGATCCTGACAACACCGGGAAACCATTGACAAGCATGGGAGTACATGAACACTGGAATAATGCTGATGACAAACAATATTCACGAAATCTTGGAACAGGTCAGGGTATTGAGCTGGTCTCTATTCCTGAAACACTTGTTAAAACAGTGAAACCTGCAAAAGCAGTGAAACCTGCAAAAAATAAATAAATAAATATCAAGCTGCAGGCAGCTTTTAATTTATGTGTTTGAATGGTAAGATTCCATATCAATTGCTATATTTGGTTTAATTTTCAAAATATTTTGCAATGGATAGAAGAAACTTCTTACAAAAATCAGGCCTTGGCGCAATGGGCCTTTTAAGTTTAAATAATTTAGCACCAGTCAATTCAAAGGCAATAACAGCTGCGCCGAAACTGACAATTACCAAAGTTGAGACAGTCCGGTTTAAAAATGCTCATTGGATCTGGGTCAGGTTGCATACTGATGCCGGTATAATAGGAACCGGCGAAACCTATCCAATGTATCCTAACTCCATAGATTTCAAGGATTTGGATTGGAGTGGTGTGGGACGGAGATTAATTGGTACAAATCCTCTTGAGATTGAACAGACCTGGGAAAGAATATTCAGAGGAAATGCCTATAACGTTACCGGGGGTTCGGAAATGCGGGCATTATCGGCTATAAACATAGCTCAATGGGATATCCTGGGGCAGGTGGCCAATTTGCCTTTATACCAGCTTTTGGGTGGGTCGGCAAATAAAAAGATCAGGGTTTATAATACCTATACAAACGGGATTTCCCGTGCAATAAATGGATGGACTCTCGAAAATGATATGGAAAAGATTGCAAAGTTCCTTGTAGGCGAAGGAATTAAGGCAATTAAATTCTGTCCTTTTGATAAAGTTGCTTCAAGAAATAACGGAGAATACATTTCAAGAATAGAAATAGAGGAAAGCCTTGACTGGATTAAAAGGGTCAGAGATTCTGTAGGGAGTGAACTTGAGATCGGATGTGAGTTTCACAGTAACTGGAATTTACCGAGTTCTATCCGGATTGCACACGCAGTAGAGCCTTACGATGTTCTTTTTCTGGAAGATATGCTTTTACAGGATAACATGCAATCGTATGTTAATCTGAATGCAGAAACAAGTATCCCATTGGTAATCAGCGAGCGACTTGCAACAAGGTTCCCATTCAGGGAAATGTTTGAGTCAAAAGCAGGAGAGATTGCAATGTATGATCTCACATGGTGCGGTGGCATCTCCGAGGGAAAAAAGATTTCCGATATGGCAAATACATATTATATCCCCACAATGATGCATACTTCAGGTGGACCGATTTTATGGTACGCCTCTGCCCATGTAGCATCCGCCCTTACCAATCTCTTCTATGTTGAAAGTGTATATCCTGAATGGCACGACAGGAATAAGAATTTCTTCGATAATCCACTTCCTGTTATTAACGGACATGTAACTCCTCCCGATCTTCCGGGACTCGGATTACAATTCAAAAAAGGTTTATTCACCCAGGATAATGTTCTGGTTGAAACCGTTGCCGAAAAGAAATAACTGGGAAAATCATCCCTACTAAGCCGGCATAACCTAAATGTTAAATAATATGAATTAACATTTGGAATAGTAAAGGGGTATATCAACTTTATAAAGATTTCCTTAGATTTACGACCATTCAATGCTTTAGAAACAACTTTTGAAACTTAATAAATCAACTTAATACAACACTTAATCTACCCAAATTATCTAAAAATAAAATGAAAAGTATTTTACAGCAAATTGCAGAAAAAACCAGGCAGCAGGAAGATGCAGAAGCAGTAGCTATCAAAGCTGAAATTGCAAATCCGACTACCTCTAACGACCGCCGTAGTTTCCTGAAAAAGGCAGCTCTTGGTGGTATTGCTCTCGGTGGCATGATGCACATGTCAATCGAGGATACCATGGCGCAGACAACTCAGAAGGTCAACAAGGACTCAGCTCCTTCCGATCTGAAGATAACTGATATGAGGATGGCCAATGTTTATAACAAATGGATCATCAGGGTCGATACCAACCAGGGTATTTATGGTCTTGGCGAGGTAAGAGACGGCGCAGACGGCAGGTATGCGCTTTTCCTGAAGAGCAGGATCCTCGGACTGAATCCATGTAATGTTGAAATGATATGGAGAGTAATCCGCCAGTTCGGTTATCATGGCCGTCAGGGTGGTGGTGTTTGCGCTGTTGAAATGGCTATGTGGGACCTTTGCGGTAAGGCTTATGGTGTCCCCGCCTGGCAGCTGTTAGGTGGCAGATATCGTGATAAAGTCAGATTATATGCAGATACTCCCGGAGCGAATGATCCGGCTGCTTTTGCTGAAACCATGAGACTACGTACAGAAGTACAGGGATTCACCTGGCTTAAAATGGACCTCGGAATACATGTAGTTAACAAGGTGCCCGGCGCACTGGTGAACGCAGGTTTCTGGGATGGTGCTGGAGGACAGTATGACCTAAGAACATACATGGGATACGGTAACACACTTCATCCGTTCACACAGGTTCAGATTACAGATAAAGGACTTGTCGGACTTGAAGAATATGTTTCAAAAGTGCGCGATACAGTTGGCTATGAGATGCCATTAAGTGCCGACCATTTCGGACATTTCGATGTTAACAACTCGATCCGTTTTGGTAAAGCAATGGAGAAATACAGACTTGCATGGCTTGAAGATATGGTTCCATGGTTCGATATTGAAAACAACAAGGTTCTTTCTACAGCACTTGAGACTCCGATTATTACAGGAGAAGATATTTTCGCCCTCAGAGGTGGTTTCAAACCTTTGATCGATGCCAGAGCTGTTGATATTATTCATCCTGACCTCGGTACATCTGGCGGTCTTCTCGAAACTAAGAGAATCGGTGACTATGCAGAGGAGAACAATATTGCAATGGCTATGCATATGGCAGGATCGCCTGTTTGTTTCATGGCTAACGTACATTGCGCAGCTGCAACCAAGAACTTCCTTTCACTCGAGCACCACAGTGTTGACACAGCATACTGGGAAAACCTCGTTAAAATGACCGGAAGCCAGCCAATGATTACTAAAGGCTATGCAAATGTTCCTCTTGATTCCCCGGGTCTTGGCGTCGAGCTGAATGAAGAAGAGTGCAAAAAACATATGGGCCGTGACTCGAAAGAATGGTTCCCTGCAACACCGGAATGGGACAGAAAAGTTTCTCACGACAGGCTCTGGAGCTAATTTTAACACTTATTATCATAGAAGGGCTGCTGTTAAAACATTAACAGCAGCCTTCTTTTTATGCAACCCTAACTATAAATTCCTGATAATGCCCAATTTAAGTGCAATTTTTGATTCATCTGTATTGTCATTTTAAAACAGATTCGAAATTAAATTTTCCTGATCCGGAAGTAAATACTGCATATCCATTCTCCATTCTGCTGAATGCAATTCCTGAATTCTTATTAATCATTTTTCCGCTTTCAAGTACTGATTCTGCACTTGCAGCCGGGACATAAATTATTGAAGTCGATCCGACCGGCACTTCTACAACCATTGTGAAATTACCATCACTTTTCTTCCAGCTTATTCCTGATTCACCATATGGAGTGAGGTTTGAATATTCAGCATAGAATATATCCTTAGCAGGCTGAGGACGAAATATTATGTGACGGTAACCAGGTCTCTCAGGATCAGTATCCACTCCTGCCAGTTTCCTGTATAGCCATACCAATCCGCCACCGAACATAGGGTGATTACCTGATCCTGGATTCTTCCAGCCTTCCCATGATGTTGTTGATCCCTGTTCAATCCACCATCCGTAACCCGGGGCTGTCTTCTTACTGATTGCTTCATATGCCAGTTCGTGAAGCCCGTTCTCTGTCAATACCTCAAAAAAGAACTGTGTCCCGAAGATCCCGGTATCCAGATGACCTCCGTTGGCAATTATGTCTGCTTTCAAGGCTTCAATAACTCTTTCTCTCTGCTCCTCAGGAACACCCATCCTTAATGCAAAAATATTTCCTCCGTTAGCTCCGTATGAACCCTTCTGCGCATCAAAAAACTTCAGATGAAATGCCTTCCTGGTTTTTTCAGCAATAGCAGCATACTCAATGGCCTCATCTTTTCTGCCCAGCACCTCGGCTGTTTTTGATGTCAGGTCAGCACATCGCCACAGATAAAATGTATGTACCAGATCATCAGCAGGTAATTCAAATGGCTGTGACCATTCCCCCAGGTTCATCCACTTGTTTGGCTTACCATCAGGTCCTAATACCTGAGAAAACATTATCCCTTCCTTATTCGTCCATGTAAGCATATATTTTATGTATCCCTTCATGCCGTCGTAACTTCTGCTAAGTATTTCTTTATCACCATAATGCAGATAAAACTCCCATGGCATAATATTTATAGCGGCTCCCCATGGCACTCCTCCACCGCAACCGGGTTGCCACGGAGCTCCATTCGGAATATAGCCTGTCTCCCCTACTTGTGATGCTATTATATCATCTATCCACTTATTATAGAATGCTCTTGAATCAAAATTATGCATCACAGTTACACAAGCCACCTGGCCATCGCCTGTATATGCCGATCGCTCACGGTTCGGACAATCGCTGGCAATTCCTCCATGCATGTTATCAGTCTGGCTCCTCCACCATATTTTGTTAATCTGATTCAGAAGAGGATTGGAACAGTTAAATCTACCCGTCGTTTCAACATATGTATAAACAGCTTCTGCAGTTATCTGATCCGGTTTTAGCTCTCCCGGCCAGTTTGAGATCTCCACTTCCCTGAAAACAAACCATGTAAAATGTGCTGAGTAAGATTCTGGTCCGCCACCTTTCAGTGTGTAAGAATTATCTCCTACCGGTGTCTTGTGAATATATTTTATACCAATGCGGTGCCCGGCCTCCCCGACTACATTTGAAAGATGCACCCAACCTGAAATCTCCTGACCAAAGTCTGCTATGAAATTTCCATTTTCTGTTTTCTTAATACTGACAGGTTTCAGACGTTCCATAACCCTATCAGTATAAGCCATATGCGCTTTC
>JBBRVC010000044.1:0-25945 GCA_038247205.1 Bacteroidales bacterium | reverse complement strand
TTTTGTCCCTACGGGACAATCCCGTTAGGGATGAAATATCGGTAGAAATATAAAGTAAGCCCAATTTGTACAAAGTCCCGTAGGGACGAAATATAATAAGGGTTTGCGGTATATGCACAATTTTTAATCGGACACCAATAATTTAGAATATTAAAAAAAGGTTGACATAATCAACCTTTTACTTTAAATAAACCTAATAAATAAACCACTTGTAATCCTTATCTGACATAGTCCTTTAGCATTAGCATCAACTTCTGACGGGTAAAGAAAATTCTGCTTTTTACAGTTCCTATCTTTAAGCCCAGTTCGTCAGCAATTTCTTTATATTTATAACCTTCGATATGCATCCTGAACGGAATCCTGAATTCATTATCAAGTGAATCAATTGCCTTCTCAATTTCCCCTTCGGAATAGATTGACTCGGGTGAAATGAATCCTTTATCATGTGGCTGATTTATATAATAGAGGTCCTGAGTACCATCAATAATGGTGTTTTCTTTTATGTTTCTTCTGTAGTTGTTGATGAACGTGTTCTTCATGATTGTAAAAACCCAGGCTTTCAAATTTGTGTAGTCAACAAATTTGTCCTTATAGGTAATCGCTTTCAGATATGTGTCCTGAACAAGATCTAGTGCTGTGTCACGGTCAGAAGTGAGGCTCATTGCGAATCGTTGCATGTTGCTTCTCATTCCGATCAGGCTGGTATTAAATTCGTATGATGTCATAGTCCCTTGTTTTAAAAATTGTTTATACAAAAATATACAATTAAATAAAGATAAGCAAATCTTAATATCTTATAATCTTTAAAATCTAAGATTAATCTAAATAGTAATATCTTATAAGCCTAAGATAATTAAGCATATATCCTCTAATATTCTAAGTTTTATAAAAATAGGTAACGACGATAAATAAGATTTTGCACGATATTGTAATAAATCAAACCATCTTTCGTATTTTTAAAAAAAAAGTAATGGACTATAATATTAAGCTTAGCAATGGTCAGATTTTAAAGGGTTTGATTAAGAGCCCCGGGCAGAATTTGAGGGCAGTTGTTATACTTGTACACGGACTCGGAGAACATATTCAAAGATATAATCACTGGGCTGAATATTTTATAGGGGAAATGATCGCTTTTACCGGAGTCGATTTACCGGGTCATGGTCGTACAGATGGCAAAAGGGGTCATGTTAAAAACTTCCTGATACTTCATGAGACAATAGAAGTGATGATAAGGGAATGTAAAAAAACTTTCCCCGGCATTCCGGTTTTCATTTATGGTCATAGTCTGGGTGGACTTATTGTTCTTGACTATGTTCTTAAAAAGAATCCATCAGTTAAAGGTGTAATAGTTACTTCACCTGCACTCCGCCTCGGTTTTGAACCCGATAAATCTAAAGTAAGGATCGCAGGTCTGGTGAAATATTTTTTACCCGGACTTAGTCAGCCAACATTACTGCCCGTTGATTTTTTATCGCATGATCCTGAGGTTATTGAAAAGTATAGGAAAGATCCTCTTGTTCACGGAAAAGTTACTGTCAGCCTGTTCCATGGGTTTATGAATGCTTCCAAAGACACTTTATTAAACGCTTCTGAACTAAAACTTCCTCTTTTGCTTATTCATGGGTCGGATGATGCAGTTTGCTCACCTTCAGGAAGTATCGAATTTGCAGATAAAGCAAAAACAACTGAACTAAAGATCTGGGATGGTGGTTATCATGAATTACATAATGAACCATTCAAGAAAGATGTTTTCAATTATATATTGAACTGGATAAACAACAGGATAGGGAAGAATTAAACAATGGATTTCAGAACTACTTTCAATATTGCACCCTCACCTTTTAAGATTACCTATAATGATCCGGTGATGTTTATTGGATCCTGTTTTGCCTCTTCAATGGGCAAGCAGTTCGAGTTTGGACATATGCCGGTTATGATCAATCCTGCCGGGGCTGCTTATAACCCGTCTTCTGTGGCCGATAATCTGGAAATGATTATCAATAAACGAATTTTTGTTTTCGAAGACCTCTATAAAGATAATGGCAAATACCTCAGCTTTTTTCATAACACTGAGTTTACCTCATCAGATTCAGTTAAAGTACTGGAAAAGATCAATGGAAAGCTCATGCTGGCACATGAGTTCCTCAAATCTGCCAGGTTTCTTTTTATAACATTCGGTACGGCCCGGATCTACATTAAGAAAAATGATGGAATGATTGTCTCCAATTGCCATAAGTTACCAACCGCTTTTTTCAATACCGGAATGCTCTCAGTTGATGGAATTTTTGAAAGATGGGATAAGCTTCTGGAAAAATTACATTCGTTCAATCCTGATTTGAAAATTGTATTCACTGTTAGTCCGGTGCGTCACTGGAAGGATGGCGCTCATGGTAACCAGATAAGTAAATCAGTACTGTTTCTGGCGATTGAACAACTGCTGGCAAATAATATGCAACCGGGTTATTTTCCTGCCTATGAGCTTCTTATGGATGATCTCAGGGACTACCGTTTTTACGACGATGATATGCTCCATCCTTCTTCTGAGGCAATTGAGTATATCTGGAATGCATTTGCTGCTGCTTATTTTGATAGAAGCACACTTGATACCAGAAAGGAAGTAACAAGAATTACAAAAGCAATGCAACATCGTCTTTTAACCGATTCTGAATCAGGAGTTTCAAAATTTGCAACAACAATGCTGGGAATGATTGAAAGCATCTCTTTAAGAAATCCTTCAATCGATCTGACACGCGAAAAAGAGTATTTTCTTTCAATGCTCAAATAACTCCTGCCCGAACATTCTCTGCAAAATGATGTTAATAGTGATAAATTTTAAAATGAGCAGACTGATTTCTGTACTGGTATTTTCTTTTTTTCTCGTAACATTTCTTGCCGCCCAGCAAAATAACGGTGTAATAAACGGTAGGGTTTATAATTCAAAAAATAATGAAGGCGTCCCATTCGCAACAGTGCAGGTATGGGGAACAACAACCGGGGCTATAACTGATGATGAAGGGAATTTTAATTTAAGCGGAATTAAACCGGGTTTCATTGAGCTGCGGGCTTCTTCAATAGGTTTCAAGCCATATATATCAGAGGCTGTGATGGTTACAAATAGTAATAATGTCAGCCTTGATATACCGCTTGAAGAACTGGCAATTGGAATTGAAGAGGTTGTGATTAGAGCCTCTCCTTTCAGGAAGAGAATAGAAAGTCCTGTTTCTGTCCGAATTATCGGAATCGATGAAATTGAAAAGAACCCCGGAGGCAACCGAGATATATCAAAGGTTATTCAGTCATTCCCGGGAGTAGCTTCCACGCCTGCTTTCAGAAACGATGTAATTGTGAGAGGAGGAGGTCCCAATGAAAACAGATTCTATATTGATAATGTCGAAATTCCTTATCTCAATCACTTTTCTACGCAAGGTGCCTCAGGAGGTCCGATAGGTATATTGAATGTTGACTTTGTCCAGTCGGTAGATTTTATTTCAGGAGCATTTCCTGCTTCAAAGGGTAATGCACTCAGTTCCATCCTAAATTTCTCATTCATTGATGGTAACAAGGAGAAAATGAAATACCGGGCAACAGTTGGCGCCTCTGATTTGGGGTTGACAGTCGATGGTCCGGCCGGTAAGAAAGGAACATTACTTCTCTCGGTCCGTCGGTCATACCTTCAGTTTTTATTCAGCGTTCTTCAGCTTCCATTTCTTCCGAATTATACAGATTTTCAGTTTAAATATAAGGTGCGTCTAGACGACAAAAATGAATTAACCATTCTTGGGCTGGGTGCAAAAGATGACTTTAAACTTAACCTGGATGCCAATGATACTGAATATCAGCGTTATATACTTGATTATATTCCTGTGCAGGAACAGTACAGCTATATGACAGGGTTTGTTTTTAAGCATTTCAGGAGTAATGGTTTTGATACCTGGGTACTTAGCCGAAACTATCTTAACAACTCCCAGTATAAATATCTGAACAATGCTCAATCCGACAGCAACAGGTTGTTCGATTATCTTTCAGGGGAAGGTGAAATTAAAGCCCGGTACGAAAGAACAATTATAGGTGATAACGGATTACGTATAAACTTTGGCGCGGGTTCTGAATATGCTCATTACCGAAATGAAACTTACAGACGAATCTATACAGTTAATGGCAATAGTGAAATAAATTACACTACGAATCTGAAATTGGGAAAGTTCAATGTCTTCAGTCAGGTCAGCAAAGCATACTTCAACGAGAAGCTAAGTCTGTCGCTGGGAGTGCGATCTGATATTAATACGTACTCAAAGGAAATGAATAACCCCTTTAAGCAGATATCTCCAAGATTTTCAGCATCGTATGCATTTACTGAAAAAATGAACATTAATTTTAATGCCGGAAGATATTATCAGCTTCCCCCCTATACCTCGCTCGGATACTCATCAGTTCCGGGGCAATATACCAACAGGGAAAATAATCTTAAATATATTGCTGCCGACCATCTGGTTGCAGGATTGGAGATTATTCCCGATGAAAACATTCAATTAACTATTGAGGGGTTTTACAAGAAATATTCCAAGTATCCCTTTTCGGTAAGAGATTCGGTACCTCTCTCGAGTAAAAGTGCAGACTATGGAATCTTTGGCGATGAAGAGCTTATTTCAACAGCCGACGGCAGGGCTTATGGAATTGAAGTTCTGGGAAGACTGAAAGAGTTCAAAAAGATAAACCTTGTCTTTTCATATACATATGTCCGTAGTGAATTTACAGGATTAAATGGTGAAGTCATACCTTCATCATGGGATAACCGTCACCTGTTTAATCTGACTGCTACAAAGAAGTTTAACAGGAACTGGGATATTGGAATGAAATGGAGGTTTGTCGGTGGCTCACCCTATACTCCTTACGATCTGAATAGGTCCGCACTTAAGTCAGCCTGGGATCTGCAGGGCCAGGGATATCTCGATTACGGAAAATTCAACTCAGCTCGTCTGAAGGCATTCCATCAGCTTGATCTCAGAATTGACAAGCAATATTTTTTAAAGGGATGGTCTCTGATGCTATATGTGGATGTACAAAATGTATATAATCATAAGGCTGACCAGCAATCGATTCTATTAAGGAACTCAGATACTGATGGCAATCCTGTTACTGATACGGAAAATCCTTTGAATTATAGTCTGAAATTTATTGATGGTGAATCGGGTACCGTGCTTCCCACCATAGGAGTCATCTTTGAGTTTTAGTAAGGTTTACTTGAATTTTTCAACGCTTTTAATAAATTCAGACGGATCTTTTGCTACCAGTATCCGTTCATTAACTTTTTTATCGGGCTCTTCAGGAGAATCTGTGAAAACAATTTTCTTGATCATAAGTGATTTTCCTATGCTGTTGAAATATCCAATCTTCTTTTTTGCAAAATCGAATGCACTGGAATTTACAACAAGGTAATCGAAAGGCTTGATTTTGTGTATTTCAACAACTTCTGAGGCAGGTAAAATGCCTCCGGTAAAGATCACATCATAGCCACGGTTTTTCAGCACAAATTTGTAGAAAAGGAAATTATTATCATTAAACGTGTCGGATGTATTGATCATGGCAACAGCCTGTTTTTTCTTGCCCGGGGATGTTATGAGCAAGTTATCCTCAATGATGATAATCTGCCTTACAGTATTTCTTACGAATTGTTCCTGCGCTCTAGAAAGGCTTCCCGTTTGCCAGAGAATCCTTGCCTTTTCAAGCAATGCATAAAGATATTTGGGGTATGCTTCCTCAAGTCCTCTTTGTTTTGTGAATTTTGAAAGAGATTCTTTAAACATATCTTCATTAAATCTTATTGCCGCCATCAAAATTTTGCCGGGTTGGAAATCATTATCCGGATTATCATTTTTGCTGCTTACATGCATTACCTGCTGGGTAAGTTCGTCCTCATCCAGAACAGCTATTTTCGAAATTTTAAGGCCATTTCTGTTCAGATAAGCAACATTCAGGATTTTTTTTAATTCGGCTTCGCTGTATGTTCTTATGTTTGAGTCTGTTCTGTCAGGTTCGAGAATCTTATATCTCTTTTCCCAGATTCTGATAGTATGTGCCTTGATGCCTGAAAAGTTTTCCAGGTCTTTAATTGAAAAAATATTTATTCCTTCTTCCATGGCTTCCTTCAATGAGTTTTTTCCGAGATGGAGGGTTTAATAAATTATGAGTATCGGCATTTAATAATAAACGAACATTGATTTTGACTTCGTCGAGCTCCTTCACTTCGTTTCGTTGGTTCTTCGGTTACCCCGACCCCATGGGGAGCGAAGAACCGAGTCCAGCTTGCTGGCGAGCTCGGCGCAGCCAAAATCAATTTACTCCCCTTGGGGCTGGGTAAATAAATTGATTTTCAAGCATTTTGTAATTTTATATTATTCATTCCAGATAGTCATTTAATAAATTACTAATTTGATATTATACGTCCAAGGGGGCACCAATAAGGAGAAATAGACCCGTATTTAAAAACTGCATCTGTTGTTACAGGTATAAACAATCAATTAATATGATTGTTTCTAAAACAATAATAAATTTATTATAAAGAGGTTGCGAGTGATTTATTCTCTCTCTTCAATCATAATTTTCTTTACAACCCTCGATCCGTTACTGAAAACGACAGTAACAAGGTACATACCCCTCTTTTGATTGTTTGCGAGGAAAATTTCCGTAACCGGTTGCGGATTTTTATACTGGGCTTTGAAAATATCCTGGCCTATAATATTTGTAATCTTTACTGACGATATATCTGAATTACTTTTTATTGTAAAGCTGTTTTTCCTCACGGGGACAGGATAAATACTGATCTTAATATTGGAGACTTCAGGAGCATATCCTCTTGTCATAGCACCTGAAAGATGTATGCTGTCCTTCTGAGCCTGAAGGGACAGTGACATAATAAATAGAAATAATACGAGTAAACATCTTCTCATAAATACCGTCTAAAATACCCGTTCAAAACTTTGTAAAGATATTAATTTTTAATATTATCCAACAATAATCTTGCCTTTTCTATATCTTCCGGCGTATCTATGCCTATACTTTCCCATTCTGTTACCGAAGTTCTTATCTTAAAACCATTTTCAAGCCATCTGTTTTGCTCGAGCGATTCTGCTCTTTCCAGAAGGCCCTCCTGAAGTTTGGTCAACTTTTTCAGTGTTTCAATATCATAGGCATATAAGCCAATATGCTTCAGGTAAGAAAATTTATTTACCCAATCAGAAGGTTCTGAGCCTCTTACATAGGGTATCACAGACCTGCTGAAATATATTGCATTTTTTTCTGAATCCAGTATGACCTTTGGATGATTAGGGTTAAATAGATCTTCCCCCTGCCTTACATTCCTTACAAGTGTGGCTATCTGAACAGTTTTATCAGAAAAACAGGATTTGAGACTGTCAATTTGCTCAGGCCTGATAAACGGTTCATCGCCCTGTATATTAATGATAATATCAATCTTTGTGTCGGTTGTTGAAATTATTATTTCAGCAGCTTCTGCACAACGGTCAGTTCCGCTTTTATGTGCTCCAGAGGTCATAATAGCAACCCCGCCGAATTCTTTTACCGCATTATATATTCTTTCATCATCGGTTGCAACATAAACCTGATCAAGTGATTTGCAGGACTGTTCCCACACTCTTTGTATCATTGTCTTGCTGCCTATCATTGCAAGAGGCTTGCCGGGAAACCGAGTTGAGGCGAATCGTGCAGGAATTATGCCTGCAAAGTGATATTCAGGGGTAATTTTCATTTTGCTAATTTACAGAAAATTGCATTTCCCAATGTTTTAAAAATTCCGTAAATTCGCAACATCTTAAAAAGGATATGAGAGATCTGCAGAGTATAAAACAAAGATTTGGAATAATAGGAAATTATGAAGGACTTAACAGGGCTCTGGATATAGCAGTTCAGGTTTCTCCGACTGATCTTTCGGTGCTTATAACGGGCGACAGTGGGACAGGTAAAGAAGTTTTTCCACAGGTAATTCATAGTTACAGCGCTCGTAAACATGGTCAGTATATTGCAGTAAACTGTGGCGCTATTCCTGAAGGAACAATTGATTCGGAATTGTTTGGTCACGAAAAAGGATCATTTACGGGTGCAACCGAAAGCAGAAAAGGATATTTTGAAGTTGCTGACGGAGGAACTATTTTTCTAGATGAGGTTGCTGAATTGCCTTTATCAACCCAGGTTAGGTTGCTGAGAGTTCTTGAGACCGGTGAATATATCAGGGTTGGTTCGTCAAAATCGCAGAAAACAAATGTTCGGGTTATTGCAGCCAGTAATGTAGAGGTTACCAAGGCGATTGAAAACGGCAAATTCAGGGAGGATCTTTTCTACAGGCTTAACACCGTTCCTATAAGAATTCCGGCTTTACGGGAACGAGGGGAGGATATTTTTCTGCTTTTCCGGAAATTCTCTGTTGATTTCGCTGAAAAATACCGGATGCCGGCTATCAGACTTGATTCGGAAGCAAAAGAACTTCTGCTCAGGTATTCTTGGCCCGGAAATGTACGTCAGTTGAAGAATATTACTGAGCAGATTTCAATCATTGAGCAGGAGAGAGAGATAACTGTAAATACTTTAAAATCGTATCTTCCTGATTATGAAGGAGTAAAATTGCCTGCTATTATTAAAAGAGACCAGGAGAGAACATTTTCCTCAGAAAGAGAAATCTTATACAAGATACTTTTTGACATGAAGAGCGATATGAATGATCTGAAAAAGCTTGTATTTGATCTTATACGCAGCGGAGATGCCGATTTGAAATTTCATGAAAGCAATTCAAGGACAATAAAAAATCTCTTCAGGGAACCTGAAAATGAAGATGAACTGATAAATGGCGAATCACCCTCAGTTGAGTTCCCATCACGCCAGCCTGCGCATAATATCCAGGATACCGAGGAAATTGTTGAGGAATCACTTTCACTTTCAGACAAGGAAGTTGAAATGATTATGAAAGCTTTGGAAAAGTACAATGGAAAAAGAAAAATGGCTGCCAGTGAACTGGGAATTTCTGAACGGACACTATATAGAAAGATAAAGGAATATGGTATCGAAATGTAAAATATACTTTCAACTGACGGCAGCTGGAATTTCCGTTCTTTTATTGATTGGTGCCTTATTACTGTCTAATTCCTGTAAAATGAGTTATTCATTTTCAGGAGCAAGCATTTCACCTGCGGTAAAAACAATCAGTGTTCAGTATTTTCAGAACAGATCCAGTCTGGTGCAGCCCGGACTTAGCCAGTATATTACCGATGCACTTATTGATAAATGTAAATCACAAACTAATCTTTTGCTGACCAACAGGATAGGTGATGTGAATTTTGAAGGCGAAATATCCGATTATAATACACGTCCCCTAACTGTTGCTGCTGATGCCAGGGCTGCAATGAACCGTTTTTCAATTTCTGTCAAGGTAAAATTTACCAATGCAGTGGAACCTGATCTCAGTTTTGAGCAAACATTCACCAGATACGAAGACTATGAAAGCACAAACAGTCTTAACAGCGTGGAAAAGCAGCTATCTGATAAGATCATTGAAGTGATAATCGAAGATATATTTAACAGAGCATTCGCAAACTGGTAATAATATGAATCGCAACGATTTCATGGAAATGATTAAGGATGCACCGGTTAATCGCCATAAGATTAGTGAGGTGTCAGAACTGCTTGAGATGTTTCCCTGGTTTCAAACCGCCCATTTGTTGTTGCTTAAAGGGCTTCACAGTACTTCAGATGTGAAATTCGGAAATCAGCTTCGGAAGTCGGCAATACATATAGCAGACCGGGAAGTTCTTTATTCCCTCCTGAAGAAACCTGTCGTAATTCTTACGGAATCTGCAAATGGGGAACAGGATTTTAAAGCGATACTAAAAGAAACCGTGACTGATGCAATTCTCATAGAAAAGGCGGTTGAAGTAACGGAGACTGATGAAAAGACTGATCCTATCTATGAGAATCAGATTTCTGAACCATATACCGACAACACGGAAATCGAGCAGACAGTTATTGAATCCGCAAAAAGCAGCGATGATTTTATAGAAATAACCAATTTACAGGAAGGGCACTCGAATAACAGTCATGTTATAGTCTCAGCAGAGTCGGATTTTGATGAATCGGGAAGTGTTTTAATAATTACAGAGGATGAGAATGGGCCTGTTGAAGAAAGGATTTTTTACATGGACCCGGGTTTTTCATTGTCTGATCACTCCGACCTGCTTGAATTGGAGAATGTCGATGAAGATTTCCCGGAAGATCTGACTGATCTTATAATGTATGATAAACCTTCCGACGGTAAGGATGAAAAAAAAATTCAGGAAGAACTGATTGACATATTCATTGCCTCCAATCCAAGAATTGAACCCAATAAGGAAAAATCCTTTCAGCCTGTTGAAGATATCTCGAAACCTTTCGTTACAGAGCAGGAGCAGGGAGGATTTGTAACCGAAACACTTGCAAAGATTTATATAAGTCAGGAGTATTATTCCAAGGCGATAGATATTTATGAGAAATTAAGTTTGAAATTTCCGGAAAAAAGAAGTTACTTTGCATCTCAAATTGAAAAGGTGAAAGCGTTAATAAAATAATAATCAGATGGGAGTTTATATTTTTGTTTCAGTGTTGGTTATCGTAGCATGTTTTTTTCAGATCCTTATTGTTCTTGTACAGAACTCAAAGGGCGGAGGTCTCGCAGCCAACTTTACATCAGCAGGTCAGACAATGGGAGTAAGAAAAACAGCTGACTTCCTTGAAAAATCAACATGGACACTTGCAGTAGCTATTCTTGTTCTTTGTGTTGTGGCTACAGCAGCAATACCACGGAGTTCACAGTCAGGTCGCTCAAGGATAGAGAATCAGATTCAGAATGCTGTTGATCCGAATGCAATTCCTACATTGCCGACAGCAGTTCCACCGGTAACAAACCCGACTCCGGACCAGCCCCAGAAATAAATTTTTTCAATAAAATATATCAAAGTGTCAGTTTGTCACATACTGACACTTTTTTTGTATAATATATAATCTATTGAAAAATAAGGGTTTAAGCGATTCTCAAAGACTTAAATGATTACCTTTGTCAAAATTCAGTGGTTAAAATGTCCTTCAAAATTCTAAAACCGCATTTGGCACAGATTATGTAAAGATTAGGAATCGTAAATTGATGTTTAACTTTAAAACTAGATAGAAATGGCACAATTAAAAGGAAAAGTATTGGCAGGAAAAGTTCTTGTGAAGCCTCAGGAAGCTGAAGCTAAAACAGCAAGTGGGATCATTATACCGGATTCCGCAAAGGAAAAACCCCGTCAGGGAACAATCGTTCTGGTTGGGGCTCCAAAAAAAGATGAAGAGATGGAAGTAAAAAAAGGGGATGTTGTTCTCTATGGAAAATACTCAGGTCAGGAGCTTACAATTGATAATGAAGAATATCTTCTTATCTCACAGTCTGATATTCTTTTCATTTCATAATATAAACCAATAAATCATAAATACTATGGCAAAAGAGATTAAATTCAATATCGATGCACGCGCTCTCCTTAAGGAAGGTGTTGATGAACTGGCAAATGCAGTTAAAGTAACTCTAGGTCCAAAGGGTCGTCATGTTGTTCTCGAGAAAAAATATGGTGCTCCTCAGATTACTAAGGATGGTGTAACAGTTGCTAAAGATATCGAATTGTCAAATCCATACAAAAATATGGGTGCGCAAATGGTTAAAGAGGTTGCTTCAAAAACCGGCGATATCGCTGGTGATGGAACAACTACTGCTACAGTTCTGGCTCAGTCAATAATCAATGTAGGCCTAAAGAATATTACCGCAGGTGCAAATCCTATGGATATTAAAAGAGGAATTGACAAGGCAGTTGCAGCCGTTGTTAAACATATCGCTTCGCAGGCAAAAGTAATTGGTGATGATCTGAGCAAAATAGAGCAGGTTGCAAGAATATCAGCAAATGATGATGAAGAGATAGGTAAGCTTATTGCAGAAGCAATGAGTAAAGTTCATAAAGAAGGTGTTATAACTGTTGAAGAATCAAAAGGTACCTCAACTTCAGTGGAAGTAGTTGAAGGTATGCAGTTTGACCGTGGTTACATCTCAGCATATTTTGTTACAAACCCTGAGAAAATGGAAGCTGAAATGGATAGCCCATACGTTCTTATTTATGATAAGAAAGTTTCTTCCATGAAAGATATGCTGCCTGTTCTCGAAGCTACTGCCCAGACAGGCCGTCCTCTTTTGATCATTTCTGAAGATGTTGAAGGTGAAGCTCTCGCAACTCTTGTTGTTAACCGCCTCCGTGGTTCTTTAAAAGTTTGTGCCGTTAAAGCTCCCGGATTTGGTGACAGAAGAAAAGAAATGCTTGAAGACATTGCAATTCTCACCGGTGGAACAGTTATTTCAGAAGAAAAAGGTTTGAAACTTGAGCATACAACAATTGATATGCTTGGTACAGCTGAGAAAATTTCCGTTAATAAGGAAAACACAACAATCGTAGGCGGTGCAGGTTCAAAAGAATTGATCCAGGCACGCGTTGCTCAGATTAAACAGCAGATGTCAACAACCACATCTGATTATGATAAAGAAAAACTTCAGGAACGTCTTGCCAAACTGGCAGGTGGTGTTGCAGTTCTTTACATTGGTGCTGCTTCCGAAGTTGAAATGAAAGAAAAGAAGGATCGCGTTGATGATTCATTACATGCAACCCGAGCTGCAATTGAAGAAGGAATCGTTCCAGGTGGTGGTGTTGCCTATATTCGTGCAATTGCTGCCCTTGAAGGACTCAAAGGTGACAATGAAGATCAGACAACAGGTATCGAGATCATCAAGCGTGCTATTGAAGAGCCATTGCGTCAGATCGCTGTGAATGCCGGAAAAGAAGGCGCTGTTGTAGCTCAGATGGTAAGAGCAGGTAAAGGTGATTACGGATACAATGCACAGAATGACAAATATGAGAAATTATATGAGTCAGGTGTTATAGATCCTGCTAAAGTGACCCGCGTGGCACTTGAAAATGCAGCATCTGTTGCCGGTATGTTCCTTACAACCGAAGCTGTTATAGTTGAAGAAAAAGAAGATCATCCTGCAATGCCTCCACAGGGAATGGGCGGTGGAATGCCAGGCATGATGTAAAAAATATCCGTTGATATATTGTAATAGTAGAGTCAGGTCTGAGACCTGACTCTACTATTTTTTATATATTTGCACCAAATAAAATAATTTAATGGACAATATCCGTAATTTCTGCATTATAGCTCATATTGACCATGGTAAGAGTACTCTGGCTGACAGATTGCTCGAGAAAACCAATACTATTTCATCCAGGGAATATCAGGCCCAGATCCTTGATGACATGGATCTTGAGAGGGAGCGTGGCATTACAATAAAAAGTCATGCAATTCAGATGGAGTACCTGAAAGACGGTAAAAAATATATCCTAAATCTTATTGATACTCCTGGGCATGTGGATTTTTCCTATGAAGTATCACGATCAATAGCCGCCTGTGAAGGTGCGCTGCTGGTGATTGATGCCACACAGGGTATTCAGGCTCAGACAATTTCAAATTTGTATATGGCAATTGACCATAATCTTGAAATTATTCCTGTCCTTAATAAGATGGACATGGCCAATGCAATGCCCGATGAGGTTAAGGATCAGATTGTTGATCTTGTTGGTTGCAAACGGGAAGATATTATAGAAGCGAGCGCTAAAACGGGTCTGGGGATCGAAAGAATACTCGACGATATCATTAACAAAATTTCTGCCCCTGCAGGTAACCCTGATGCTCCTTTGCAGGCTCTTATATTTGATTCCATCTTCAATTCCTTCAGAGGGATCATTGCTTATTTCAAGATCATTAACGGAACAATAAAAAAAGGCGACAGGGTAAAATTTGTCAGCACTGATCATGAGTATAATGCTGAAGAGATTGGTGTGTTAAAATTAAAACAATCGCCGCGCGATAAGCTGAGTGTAGGTGACGTAGGTTATATAATTTCAGGAATAAAGATCTCTTCTGAGGTTAAGGTTGGAGACACGATAACCCAGGTTAAAAACCCATGTGATACAGCCATTGAAGGCTTTGAGGATGTTAAGCCGATGGTTTTTGCGGGCATTTACCCCGTTGATGCGGATGAATATGAAGATCTGCGAAACTCAATAGAAAAATTGCAATTAAACGATGCTTCGCTATCATTTATCCCTGAATCGTCAGCAGCTTTAGGTTTTGGTTTCAGATGCGGATTCCTTGGCCTTCTGCATATGGAAATCATACAGGAGCGGCTTGACAGGGAATTTGATATGGACGTGATTACAACCGTTCCAAACGTTTCATATAAGGTTTATACTACAAAGGGGGAGGAGATTGATGTTCATAACCCATCCGGATTGCCGGTGGTTAACTATATTGATCGTATTGAAGAACCGTATATTGTTGCTCAGGTAATTACTCTATCGGAATATGTAGGTTCTATAATGAATCTGTGTATTGATAAACGTGGAACCCTCAAAAGCCAGGTCTACCTCACCAGAGACCGAGTAGAAATAACCTTTGAAATGCCTCTTGCAGAGATAGTATTTGATTTTTATGATAAATTAAAGAGCATATCAAAAGGCTATGCTTCATTTGATTATTATTACACCAACTACCAGAGAGCTGATCTCGTCCGTCTTGATATTCTTCTTAATGGTGAGATGGTTGATGCTCTCTCGACTCTGATACACAAAGGACATGCTGCCGATTTCGGAAGAAAGATGTGTGTAAAGCTAAAGGAACTTATACCCCGTCAGCAGTTCGATATAGCAATTCAGGCAGCAATCGGGGCCAAGATTATCTCACGTGAAACTATCAAAGCTGTCAGAAAAGATGTAACTGCAAAATGTTACGGTGGTGATATTACCAGAAAAAGAAAGCTTCTGGAAAAACAGAAGAAAGGCAAGAAACGGATGCGTCAGGTGGGAAATGTTGAGGTGCCGCAGCAGGCATTCCTTGCAGTTTTGAAGCTCGATTGAAAATTTTCAGAATATCAGCTTATAGCCTTTACCATGTACGTTAAGTATCTTAACTGATGGATCTTTCTTGAGGTATTTTCTGAGTCGGGTAATATATACATCCATACTGCGTGCATTAAAGTAATTGTCATCGATCCAGATTGTCTTTAATGCAAAGTTTCGCTCCAGTGTCTCATTACCCTGCTGGCATAATAATTCCAGCAATTCAGATTCTTTTGTAGTGAGTTTTACAGACTGGTCTTTGTAAATGAGCTTTTGCTGCAGTGGATTGAACGAATATCCTCCTATTGTGTAGTTTTCTGTCTTTCTCGTTACCGGAATGGTTGTTGTTCTGCGTAGGATAGCCTCAATACGGTACAGAAGTTCTTCCATCGAAAATGGCTTTGTTATATAGTCATCAGCACCTGATATGAAGCCTTCAATAATATCCTGTTCCTGTGTCTTTGCTGTGAGGAAGATTATCGGTACTTCAGGATTAATTTTTCGAATCTCCCTTGCAAGAGTTAACCCATCCATCTCCGGCATCATTATATCAAGAATGCATATACTGAATGATTTGATCGTAAAAGCTTCTAGCGCCAGCAGTCCGTTTACTACCAGGGTTGTATCCAGATTTTTTGCGCTGAGATAGTTTCTTAGAAGCAGACCCAGATTCTCATCATCTTCAGCAAGCAGAATACTTATATTACTTGTCATAACAAACGAATTTGCGGAATGTAAAGTGTGAATTTGGTTCCCTTATTAATGATGCTTTCAGATTTTATTGAACCGTTATGCTCATCTATAATTTTCTTAACATAGCTCAACCCAAGACCGAAACCCTTAACATTATGAACATTTCCCGAATGAACACGATAGAATTTATCGTATATTCTTTTCATATTTTCTTTGTTTATCCCGATCCCTTTATCTTCAATGATAATTAGAATTCCTTTTCTGGAATTTTTGGTTAATATCGTTATTTCCGGTTGATTTTTAGAATATTTAATAGCATTGTCAATCAGATTTGTGATGGCATTCAGAAAATGCACTTCGTCAATCATAGCCCCTGAATAAACAGCTTCATAATTTTTTTTGATTGTTCCATGCCTGCTTACAATCTGAAGTGAAAAATTATCCACTGCCTTATCTATAATGCCATGAACATCAAGCTCAACGAAGCTTAACTTCATTTTCATTTTTTCAAAAATGGCCATCTGAAGCACCTTCTCAACCTGAAATTTCAACCTCATGCTTTCATCAGAAATAACTTTAGCAAGTCCCTCGATATTTTTATTCTTATCAGGAATTGTTTTATCAGCAAGCATCTGGGAAGCCAGGCTTATAGTGGAGATTGGCGTTTTTAGTTCGTGCGTCATATTGTCTATAAAATCGCTCCTTATTTCTGATATCTTTTTTTGGCGGAAAATTACAATGAATGTACCGGTCGAAAGAATAAGAAGCATTGAAGTAAACAATATTGAAAGAAAACCCAGATTCCCAATTTTCTCGAATTTGTACTGGGACTCCTGAAGGCAATATAATACAATCTGATTTTGTCCGGGTACCGGATCGTTCGGGAACAGTTGGATAATGAATTTATTTGTTCCCGGTTCTGTTGTAAAACCCGGGGTTTTCCAGATTATGCCTGAAGCACCGGACCGTATTGAGAATTCGAAATCAAGGTGAATCCCTAAATTGTTAAGTGCTGCACGAATCTGATGCTGAAGGCTTTCGGGATTTACACGTTCCTTGATGTCAGGCGTATTCCTGAGTATCTTTTCCATAATACTCTCAAGAAATACAATTTTATTGCTAACCCTGCCTGATACTGCAGCACTTTGAGTTGATGGCTCTGAGAGCTCTTCCTCAGGGAAAGGTGATAAGTACTCAGCCGACAAAAAAATCTTCTGTCCCGTACTGGTGATGGCTATCGGTTCCTCGGATTTAGTAAGTCCATATGTTTCCAGAAGTCTGGAATTGGGCTGATATCCCTGCAATTTGCGGGCGAGAGGAGAATTAGCAGGAACTATTGCGGTTACCGAATCGGCAGCAGCAGGTCCGATCTCTTTAACGATGCTGGCTATCAGTTCCTTTTCTTCAAGGTCAAAAACAACAGATTCAAGTGCCTTATTAGCATTGTACCTGAATTGCTGGTCAGTAATGCTTATTGCATTTTGTATCCAGTATAATTGTATCAGAATTAATCCGGAAACTGCCATAAAAAAAAATATGGCCAGTAGTACTATGTTCTTCCTTTTCATTACTGATACAAAAGTACTTGGTTAATTGAAAAAATTAACACTTTAACAATCTTTAACGGTGTCCCTTGTAATAAAGAATAAAAAATTTTAACAAATCATTAAAGTATAGTTAATTTTCATGAAATAAGGATATTATATTTTTTCGTTAAGATAAGATGGCCTATCTTTGTATAGGAAATAGGAACAACGAATAATAAATGGCACGAAAATTGAATATAAAGATATAGAGGTTTTTTTCATAGGTTAGGTTAGTTTTAGGGTTATCAAAAAAGAGAGTCGCTCTGGTCAGGGCGGCTCTTTTTATTTGTTCTGGTTCAAGTCAAAAAAGGGAAGAAAGTATATTCAGTGTTGTGCCGACAAAATACTCATCTTTTTGACATGCAGATTTTTAGACCTGGCAGTATGATAAATATGCTTTTTAATTATGCTTGATTTTTTTCTCTGTAGCCAGGTAAGATCTATAATATATGTTGTGCCATCTTTGAGAAGCAATAATGCTTTTCTTTGCTTCATTGGCATGGAAATCTCGACTATGTCGATCCAGTTGAATTGATGTCTTTTGGGATTCAATAGGCCATATCTGAATTCTATTTTATTATCGTCAATTGAAAAAAATAAATCTTTTCTTTTAAAAGTTGCGAGGGACGATATTATGGCAACGATAAAACTGATTCCAAACGGGGCAACGGAAAGAACAGGGGGTATGGTAGTTCTGTGAAAAAAAAGGCCTGTAATAAGTATATATACTCCTCCAATGAAAAACAAACCGCTAAAGCCCCATAACAGGACTTTCCTGCTTTTTGAAAATTCCTCCTCTGAAAGATTAAAATATAAATTGTCCATACGCTAATGGGTTAGGTACTGTAAATCTTTATCTTTAAATAGTTTAGGATCTATATTAAAAACTGCAGTTATAGATTCAATTTCCTTAAGTGACGAACAAATCTTCTCCTTGTTATCTTCAGCATAAGGATCTTCCACATGAAAGATGTAATCAACATTTTTTAGTTTTTTCAGCAAAAATGCTTTTATTGTCCTGTTTGAGATCAAGTTGTAGGTTATATCATGAGACTTGCTTATATCAGAGAAGCGGCTGAATGTTAATTCATTGCTTATTCCCTTTACTACAACGGGAGAAATATTCTTTAATGATATCCTGAATTTTTTATTTATAGATTGTGAAAGCTTATAATCAGGTTCTGAGGATACAATACCGAATAGTGCAACAGATTCAATATGGTTGTTCTGGAGCTGTACCCTTGTAATTTTCTGAGAGTTCTTCATTTTTTCATCTGCCCTTAATATAAAGGTAGATAAATTATGATATCCTAGACAATTGTTCCCGAAAAATCTTTAATTCTTAGCCATGCCTTGCACGAAGCTTCCTGCTCAGCCTCTTTTTTTGAGGATCCCTGACCTCTTCCGAATTCTTCCTTGTTAATCATAAGCGTTGTTGTAAACACTGATTTTTTCAGGTTAAAATCGTACTCCTCATTATAAGTAAAAATGAGATTGTTTTTGTGTTTCTGGACCCATTCAAATACAAGGCTTTTGTAATCGGAATCGGTTTTTATAATCAAATCCAAATCAAGGTATTTGTTAAAAACATTTTTTATAAAGAGGTCTTTTGCTTTTTTAAAGCCCTTATCAATAAATATGGAACCGATAAGAGCTTCGAGTGCATCACCGTAGAGGTTTCTGGTAGGGTGAGTAGCATTAATATTACAGACAAGGATATTATTAATCCCCATTGATAGTGCGAGTTGATTGAGCACATCCCTGTTTACGATCCTGGAGCGGATTTTTGTCATAAATCCTTCGCTGGCATCGGGAAACTTTTCAAACAGATAATCAGACAGAATAGCATCCAGTACAGCGTCACCAAGATATTCCAGACGCTCATTATTCACTTTCTTGCCATCAGGCAGGGTAAATGATGCGGACCTGTGTATAAATGCAATTTCGTACAGTCTGAGATTACCCGGACTGAAACCCAATAACTTTTTCAGCCGTGAAGCAAACTCACGGTTATCAAGAATATATGTGCCGTTTTGTCTTTTTCGGAACAGCAACACTATAAGCCTGCTTTTTTGATAATAACAGAAGCATTATGCCCGCCAAAACCAAAAGTATTGCTGACTGCATAATTGATAGTGCGCTTCTGTGCTTTATTAAGGGTTAAGTTGAGTTTCTGGTCGATACCGTCATCAGGGTGATTGAAGTTGATAGTCGGAGGAGCAATATCATGAATAACTGCCATAATCGATGCAATTGCCTCAATTGCTCCGGCAGCTCCGAGCAGATGGCCAGTCATTGATTTGGTTGAACTGATATTAAGCTTATAGGCATGATCGCCGAATACACTCATGATTGCTTTTGTTTCTGAGATATCCCCCAGCGGAGTTGATGTGCCATGAACATTGATATAGTCAATGTCAGTTGCTTTAAGACCTGCATCACTAAGAGCAAGCTTCATGACATTACAGGCACCAAGTCCCTCAGGATGAGGTGCTGTCAGATGATATGCATCTGCTGTCATCCCAGTACCCACAAGTTCGGCATAAATTTTGGCACCTCTTGCTTTTGCATGCTCATATTCTTCCACAATAAGAGCTCCGGCTCCTTCTCCCATTACAAAACCGTCACGGGTTTTGTCAAATGGTCGTGATGCTGTTTGATATTCAGCGTTATTGGTGGACAGCGCCTGCAAAGCATTAAATCCTCCGATTCCGGGCTCATTTACAGCAGCTTCAGACCCTCCTGCAACAAAAATATCGGCTTTACCCCATCTAATGTAATTGATTGCATCAATTATAGCATTCGTTGATGAGGCACAGGCTGATACAGTTGCAAAGTTGGGTCCTCTGAACCCGTATTTTATTGAAATTGATCCGGCTGCAATATCACCGATCATCTTAGGTATAAAAAATGGGCTAAATCGGGGTGTTCCATCACCCTCAACATACCCTTTAATTGCCAGAAAAAAGGTCTCAAGCCCACCGATCCCTGAAGACCAGATTACCCCAACCCTGTCCTTGTCAACTTTTTCAAAATTTAATCCTGAATCAGTCAACGCCTCTTCGGCGGCAATAAGGGCATACTGGGAGTAAGGATCCAGCTTGTTAGCCTCTTTTCTGTCAAAATAATTTGATGAGTCGTATTTCTTCAATTCACAGGCAAACTTGGTTTTGAATTTCTCTGTATTAAACCGTGTTATCATAACAGATCCACTAACGCCATTTATCAGCCCATCCCAATATTCCTGCAAATTATTTCCCAGGGGAGTCAATGCTCCCATTCCAGTAACTACAACTCTTCTCATAATTGATTATTTAGGATGCAAAATTACTTTGCATTCTCCTCGATGTACTTGATAGCATCACCAACTGTTCCGATGCTTTCTGCCTGATCGTCAGGAATTCCAATGTTAAATTCCTTCTCAAACTCCATGATTAACTCAACAGTGTCAAGAGAGTCTGCACCCAAATCGTTGGTGAAACTGGCTTCCGGAGTTACTTCTGATTCGTCAACACCAAGTTTGTCAACTATGATCTCTTTTACTCTTGTGGCAATGTCAGACATAATGTTATTTTTTAATTAGTATTAAATTTTTTGAACCATGCAAAGAAATATATTTGTACCATATTTTTCAAGTGATTTGACGTTTTTTTATAAAAGTAACGCTAAATGGTTGAAATATAGGACTTTAAAATGTATCTAAATAATTCAGAATTTTTTAATCAATGTGTTAAAACGGTATAAATGAGCAATATAGCAATTTTTGCCTCCGGTTCCGGAACAAATGCGGAAGAGATTATCAGGTACTTTTCGACCAAAAACAATGCAAAAGTAACATTAATTCTCTCAAATAAGCGTGAAGCCTATGTTTTAAAAAGGGCAACTAAACATAATATACCTTCAGTTTTTTTCGACCAAACGGATTTTTATCAAGATACAACGGTTCTTGACATCCTTTCAGAACATAAAATAGACCTAGTTGTTCTGGCCGGATTTCTATGGCTTGTACCTGAAAATATCCTTAAATGCTATAATAAACGTATAATAAATATTCACCCGGCTCTCTTGCCCTCCTATGGGGGTAAGGGAATGTATGGTGAAAAGGTTCACAGATCTGTCATCGAAAATAAAGAAAATGAATCTGGCATAACCATTCATTATGTAAATCAGTATTATGATTCCGGTGATATAATTTTTCAGGCACGATGCAAAATTGAAAAAGATGATACCGCTGAAATACTGGCGAGTAAGATTCATGCACTTGAGTACAAGCATTATCCCAGGGTTATCGAAGAAGTAATAAGTAGTCTTTCCCCGGTCAGTTAATTGTATTAAGCAGATCCAGAACAGCAGTTTTTACCATCCCGAACCTGGCCCTGTTTGCCTCCGAAATCGGATCTGCAGATGGAGCCTCAACCCTGAGGGGATTGACAGGGGATCCGTTTTTATAGAATCTGAAATCAAGATGGGGCCCTGTTGACAAACCACTGGAGCCAACATATCCGATTTTTTGTCCCTGCTTTACATACGTTCCTGAAGAAATGCCTTTCTCAAATCGGCTAAGATGCAGATATGCAGTTGTATATACGCTATTGTGTCTGATTCTGATAACTCGTCCGGCTCCTTTTTCAACAACAGCACTTATAACTCTTCCATCACCAATAGACATTACCGGTGTGCCAAGCGGAGCTGCATAATCGACACCCAGATGAGGCCTCACAATTTTAAGTATGGGATGCATTCTGGCGCCTGAATATCCCGAACTGATGCGGGAGAACCGGAGGGGAGCCTTTAAAAAGGCTTTCTTTAAATTCGTTCCTGATGTGTCAAAATAACTTCCTGAATTATCCTGGGTGTAAGGTATTGCATAAATGGAAGCACCGGCATGCTCAAAATAAGCTGCATAAATAGTATTTATCCCTACCGACCTGTCTTCAATAAATTCCTCTTCATAAATGACTTTAAACCTGTCACCTTTCTGCAATCCGAAAAAATCGATTGTCCAGGCATATATTTCCGATAATTCGCCGGCAAGATTCGGATTCAGATTATTCTCAACCGTCGCATTCCATAATGAAGATTCAATTGTTCCTGATGAAAACCTGAGTTCCCGCCTTACTTCTGCATAATGTCGGTGTATGGTCAGCGAATCTTTTAATGAGAAAACATATCTGACATAGGGATCGTGATCATAAATAAGGTATTCGGCCGTGCTAAGGGTATCTTTAGTAAGAAAAACTGAATACTCGCTTCCCGACCGTACCTTCCGAGGATCAAATGTATCAGTATTATCCCTCAGAAGTTGCTCTATCTTTTCCCAGGAAACATTATATGATGCAAGTATTGAAGAAATAAACTGGTTGTTACGGATGCGGCCATTAACAATATTATAGGTATCAATAGGTATACCAAACAGTACATTGCCGGTGTAAATGGCTGTATCAGCAACACCTACAGTATCAGAGGTAGTATATTCAATAACAGGCACATTAATATTCCGGCATGAAGATGCAATTATCAAGCCTGCCAGGAGGAGGTAAACCTTAATTTTATATATCAGCATTATCAGACTACTATATTTACAATTCTGTTAGGTACTATAATAACTTTCGGATTACCTTCTCCAATCCATTTTTGGATTCTTTCGTCTGACAGGACAATAGCTTTTACCTGATCTATAGGAAGGTTCATAGGGAGTTCTATTTTAAAACGCATCTTACCATTAACGGAGACAGGGCACTGAAACGTATCTTCAACAAGATATATTTCTTCAAATATTGGCCATGGCTCGTAAGCAAGGGTCTCGTTTTTACCCAGAAGCCGCCAGAGCTCCTCAGCCATATGAGGTGCATAAGGGGCAACTATCTTTGTAAAGGTCAGGGCTGTATCCTTAGTTACTTTTCCTTTCTTTGATACAAGATTGAGAAATATCATCATTGCAGAGATCCCGGTATTGAAATGTAAAGTTTCAATGTCACCTTCGACTTTTTTAATTGTCTGATGCAATCCTTTTAATATTTCAGGATCTTCAGCGCCTTCAACTACGATATTCTCCGGATTAGAGAAGAACCTGAATGCTCTCCCAAGGAATCCGAAAACTCCTTTTACGCCTTTATCATCCCATGGTTTTGTAACATCCAGAGGCCCCATGAACATCTCATATAGCCTAAGTGAATCAGCTCCATATTTTAAAGTTACATCATCGGGGTTAACTACATTTTTGAGCGACTTGGACATTTTGGCCACAATCTGTTTAAGTTCCAAACCCGACTCTCTATTAAGATATTTACCGTCCTTCTCTTCAACCATATCGGATGAAACTTTCGCACCCGATTCATTTTCATATGCAAAAGCAAGGATCATTCCCTGATTAAAAAGCCTCTGGTAGGGCTCATCTGTTGATACAATCCCCAGGTCGAAAAGTACTTTATGCCAGAACCGGCTATAGAGGAGATGCAACACAGCATGCTCTGCGCCACCTATATAAAGGTCGACCGGCATCCAGTATTTTTCTTTTTCGGGGCTAAAGATCCTTTCATTATTTCCCGGATCAATAAAGCGAAGATAATACCAGCACGATCCTGCCCACTGGGGCATTGTGTTTGTTTCGCGCCGACCCTTTCTTCCATTCTTGTCTGTTACATTCAGCCATTCATTCGAGTTGGAGAGTGGTGACTCACCAGATTCTCCGGGGAGGTATTTTTCCAACTGCGGCAGTTCAAGGGGAAGTTCGTTTTCATTAAGGACGGATATTTCACCATCTTCCCAATGTATAACAGGGAACGGCTCGCCCCAGTACCTCTGACGGCTGAAAAGCCAGTCACGAAGCTTGTAGTTGACTTTGGTAGTACCGAGATTCTTTGATTCAAGCCATTTTGTTATTGTTGATATTCCTGCATCCTTATTTAAGCCATTTATGTTAATGCCTGTTGTTGCATCAGATGAATTTATATATTTCCCATCTTCTGTCCAGCACTCTTTTCCTGCAATTATCCTTTTTTTCTTTTCGGGATCCGAAACATCAGGATCCTGGATGCATACTATCGGCAGATTGAACTTTACGGCAAACTCAAAATCACGGTTATCATGTGCCGGCACTGCCATGATAGCACCTGTTCCGTAGCCTGTAAGAACATAATCGGCTGTCCAGATCGGGATTTTCTTACCGTTGACAGGATTAATTGCATATCTGCCTGTAAATACACCCGTTTTATCTTTGGCCAGATCTGTTCTGTCAAGATCTGATTTAAGGGAAGTTGCTGAAAAATAATTTGTTACTGATTTTTCATGCTCAGGTGTTGTAATTTTGCCAGTGAGATTATGTTCCGGAGCTATAACCATGTATGTTGCCCCAAAAAGGGTATCAGGACGCGTTGTGAAAACCCTTAAGTTCTCTTCCATTCCGTCAATCTTAAAGTCAACTTCTGCACCTGTAGACCTGCCGATCCAGTTTCTCTGCATATCCTTTATTCCTTCCGGCCAGTTGAGATCATCTATACCTTTTAATAATCTTTCGGCATATAATGGTATACGTAGCATCCACTGCTTCAGGTTTTTCTTCTCAACCCGGTTTCCGCATTTCTCATGTGTTCCATCATTCAGAACTTCTTCATTCGCACACACAATGCGGCAGTTAGGACACCACCAGACCTGTGCGTTGGCATAATAAGCCAGCCTTTTTGAGTCGATAAACCTGACTACCTCAGTTTTGCCTTTGGCCTTCACCTCAGCCGGAATCACAAGTTCAGAAACCGGCCTGCCTTTTTGTAATTGATCGTCAAACCATGTGTTGTAAAGCTGTATGAAGATCCATTGTGTCCATCTGAAATATTTCGGATCTGTTGTATTAATTTCCTTATCCCAGTCATAGCTGAGCCCAAGTTCTTTGATCTGACGTCTGAAAGTGTCGCAGTTATTTTTTGTTGTTATAGAAGGATGAGTACCCGTCTGGATGGCATATTGTTCAGCCGGTAATCCGAAGGCATCCCAGCCCATGGGGTGCAGAACATTGAATCCCTTCATTCTTTTATACCTGCTGAAGATGTCTGTTGCTGTATATCCCTCAGGGTGACCAACATGAAGTCCGGCACCGGATGGATAAGGAAACATATCCAGAATGTAGCATTTGTTCGGGTTGGTCAGATCCTCGCTTGTTTTGAAGGTTTTGTTATCCTCCCAGTACTTTTGCCATTTTTTTTCTATCTCGTGGAAATTGTAATCCATAACCGGTCTTATTGTTTGATGAGTAATGTTCTGTTTTTGAGCTTGCAAAAATAGAAAATCTTTAGCAAATACCTTCATTGATATGATGCAATGGCAGACAGGCGAGCTAATTTTGAGCTAAAAGTTGTAAAAACGGTCTTTTGACTATACCTTTGCAGTATCCGGTCCCGTAGTTCAATGGATAGAATGACAGATTCCGGTTCTGTTGGTTGGGCGTTCGAGTCGCCCCGGGATCACAACAGATATTCTGACAAAAAATGCTAACAAAATGGAAAAGAGGAGATTATAAAGGTCTCCTCTTTCTTTGTGCGCCCGGCATGGGCGATAACTCGGCGGTGTAAGTCCGCTATGAACTTGGTAGTAGGAATCATTAGTCAAAGGCAAGGGTGTCCATCGCGAGGTGGAATCTGAAGGAAGCCGGAGACAAATTCCCGGCCT
>JBBRVC010000043.1:0-26294 GCA_038247205.1 Bacteroidales bacterium | reverse complement strand
TATTTATTAACCAAAAAAACGTTCTTTAATATGAGTAAAATTACATCAATCAAACCTGTTTTCAAAAGAAATGGGATTAAAAATAGTCATCCCTACTGGATATCAGAGAGTTAGAAAAATTAGCTTGACGGCTATGGGATTAAGGGGGCAACCCTACCTGTAATATTCCATAATCCCACCTGAGATCAGCATCAGCGAGATCTCCGCGAGCTTAGTTTGGTAATGTACTAAAATAAGTCGCTCACTGGCATCAAGAAGACTCTTCTGAACTTCACGAAGCTCTATTCCTGCGAGATTTCCGAGTTTATATCGCTCAAGTGCTATCTCAAGGTTTTCGGTTGCGGTCAAAAGATTCTGATCCTCAAGGGTGGTGAGTCGTAGATTATTGGCATAGCCACTGTATATTGTCAGCAGGTCAGCTTTTACGCCCTGCTCAATGGATAGAAAATTCAACTCTTTGTTCTGTACGTCGATTGAGGAGTTTTTAATATTTCGCCTTTGATTAAAACCATTGAAAATATTTACTCCCAGCGTGAGTCCATAATTCATGCCATTCGTTGCCTGACTTGAGTTGCCTCCATTGGAAAAGGTATTGTAATTATAGCTGTATCCAGAGGAAAAATTAAGGTAAGGGTATGACCTGGAGACAACAAGTTTATAATCTTTCTCAGATATATCCTTATTCTTTAAAGCTATTGCCAGACTGGTATTTCTTGCCAATGTCTGATTAAATAGTTCCTCGTAAGTTAGCCTCTTATTAACATCAATGGTTGTGTCCTGTGAATGAAATTCAGCAGATAGATCCTCAACAGCCATCAACTCATTCAACCTGATTTGGGCTGCCCTTACAATCTCAATTTGCTTCGAAAGCTGTGAACTGTCTGCATTCACATAGACGCGCGATTGTAGTACCTGTAGTTTTGAACCTGATCCAAGCAGATATCTTTCCTCATCAATTCTGAGTCGTTCCCTTGAAAGAGTCAGTGCATACTTGGTATTGTTAAGCAACTGAACCTGAAGAATATAGTTAAAATACCCGCTTATCACATCTGCAACCAGATTCTCAATAGTTAACTGGGTTTGAAGCGCACCAAGTAATTTTAACTCATTCAATTTCTGATATGTAGTTTGCACACTAAAGCCGTCAAAGATTGTCCATCCAAGGGCAACAGCTGCATTGGAGGTTGTGTTATTGACTCCTCTTGAAATGTTTTGAGTTCCGTCTGTAAGATTCTGAGTGGTATTGTTCAATGTACCATTATACCGCCCTGTAAGATCAAGCGATGGCAGATAGCCTGCATTACCCAGTGTATAATTATTTTTTGCTATGGTCTCATTATTTCTGGCAATAAGTATGGAGAAATTTCTTTCGAGACCGGTTGCTATGCAATCTTTTAAATCATATTTAACCTGGGAGCGTACAGCGACGAATTGAACAAGAAGAAGTATACTAAGGGATAGAAATCTCATTTTCATTTTTCTTTGGAGTTTCACTTGAAACATAGGTATAAATTGCAGGTACAACATAGAGGGTAAGGAAAGTTGACAGAAATAACCCGCCAACAACTGCTATACCCATTGAAACACGGCTCTGCGCACCTTCACCAAACCCAAGGGCCAGGGGTGCAATACCTAATATTGTAGCCATGCTTGTCATCAGAATGGGACGGAAACGTGAAGCAGCCGCAAATTTAATAGCATCAATCTTTGACAATCCCGCCTGCTTACGCTGATTGGCAAATTCCACAATTAATATTCCGTTTTTTGATACCAGTCCGATTAACATTATGATACCTATCTGACTGAATATATTCATAGTAATATTGAAATACCACATAAATAGAAGAGCTCCGGTTAAAGCAAGAGGTACTGTCATCATAACTATTAGCGGATCCTTGAAACTTTCAAACTGGGCTGAGAGAACAAGAAATATAAGAATTAAAGCAAGCATGAACGCGAACATCAGACTGGAAGAGCTCTCACGGAAATCTTTTGAGTCACCGGCAAGTGCTGTTCTGAAGGAATCATCCAATACTTCATCGGCAATCTTATCCATCTCTGCAAGCCCTTCACTAATGGTTTTACCGGGTGCAAGACCGGCTGAGACTGTTGCAGCAACAAACCTGTTATAACGATAGAGTTGGGGTGGAGCAGTCTCCTCGGAAAGAGTCACAAGATTATCTAACTGGATCATCTCTCCGTTATTATTTCTGATATATAACGACTTTAGGTCAAGAGGTTTATTACGGTCCTCACGGGCAAGCTCACCAAGTATCTGGTATTGCTTCCCGTTCATGAAAAAATATCCGAATCTCTGACCACTAAGCGCCAGCTGAAGCGTTTGACCAATATTCTGTGTTGATACACCTAGTGATATAGCCTTCTCACGGTTAATATGAATCCTTAATTCAGGTTTGGTAAATTTTAGGTTAACATCCGCCATTTGTAAAACATCATTTTCCTGTACTTTACCCATAAAAGCAGGCAGAACTTCTCTTAGTTTTTCTATTGATGTGGCCTGAAGAACATACTGTACCGGCATACCTGACCGTCGCCCTCCAAAGGTTGATTGCTGCATAACGAAAGATCTGGCTTTGGTCTTGGTTCTGAGCTCAGCTGATAAGGCATCTGCAATCTCCTGTTGTGTTCTTTCCCTTTCGTCAGGTTTTGGCAGCATAATACGGATGTTTCCACTGTTACCTCCTCTTACCATGGCTGTATATCCAAGTCGTTCTGGTACAGTTCCTTCCACTAGTTTTGCAATATCATCAGTATATTCCAACATATACTCATATGTTGCTCCTTCAGTCGCTGAAGTATTTATTGTGACCTGAGATCGGTCTTCCATAGGAGCCATTTCTGATGGTATGACTGTCCACAATATGAATATCACTATCATCGATACCCCCAGAATTACAATTGCATAAGCACGACGCTTAAGAAAGGAATCCAGAGATTTTCTGTAAGTTTCGTTAAGATTTTGGAAAAAAATTTCTGTTTTTCTGAAAAACCAGCTATGCTTCGTCTCTCTCCTTAAGAATTTCGTTGAAACCATTGGTGTCAGTGAAAGAGCAAGGAAGGCTGAAATACCAACAGCTCCGGCCATTACGATGCTGAACTCCCTGAATAACCGCCCGGTTATACCTTCAAGAAATACAATCGGGAAAAACACCGAAATCAACGTAATTGTGGTTGAGATAATTGCAAAATAAATCTCCTTAGAACCCTGTAAACCGGCTTCCATAGGACTCATCCCTGCTTCTACTTTAACATAAATATTTTCCATCACAACGATAGCATCATCGACCACAATTCCAATGGCCAGAACTATTGCCAGGAGTGTAAGAACATTTATGGTAAATCCTGCAAGGTACATTATAAAAAATGAGCCGACCAACGATACAGGGATAACAAGGATCGGAATGAGTGTAGCTCTCCAGCTGCGCAGGAAAAAGTATATTATAACTACAACAAGCACAAATGCTATATATATTGTATGCTTTACCTCTGTTATTGAAGATCTTATATAGTCCGTGTTATCATAATTAATATTTATTCTGACATCTGCCGGGAGGTCCTTCCTTATATAGTCAAGTCTTCTGAATACTTCATCAACAATGTCAATATGGTTAGAACCGGGTTGTGGTATTACAACTACCATCACCATTGGTACTCCATCGTTTTTAAGTATTCCGCGAATATCTTCCGGACCGAGTTCAGCCCTGCCTATATCCTTAAACCTGACTATCTGATCTCCTGATTGTTTGACAATGAGATCGTTAAACTCTTTTGGAGTTGTCATTAAGCCAAGGGTGCGGATTGTTAATTGTGTAGTTGTTCCCTCAATTGCTCCTGATGGCAGTTCAATATTTTCTCTTGAGATAGCATTCCGGACATCCATCGGAGTGAGTTGATATCCGGCAAGTTTAACCGGATCAATCCACAGGCGCATGGCATAACGCTTTTGACCGAAAATACTTATTGCACTTACTCCGGATATGGTTTGAAGTTGCTCCTTTAAAGTTAATTCAGCAATCTCAGAGAGTTCAAGCAATGATCTCTTGTCGCTTTCGACAGAGACAAATAATATAGGATTTGCATCGGCATCCGCTTTTGCAACTGTTGGAGGATCAGTATCCCTCGGCAAAAGCCTTGTTGCCTGTGATACTTTATCCCTGACATCATTTGCAGCTGTCTCCAGATCAACTGATAATTCAAATTCTACTGTAATATTACTGCCTCCCTGCCGGCTGACACTTGTAAGTGAGCGTACCCCCGGAATACCATTAATAGATTGTTCCAGTGGTTCTGTGATCTGCGTTTCAATCACGTCCGAATTTGCTCCTGGATATGAGGTACTTACAGATATTATAGCAGGATCAACACTCGGGAATTCACGAACACCTAAAAACGTGAGCCCGACAAAACCAAACAAGAGTATTATTATTGCAAATACTGTTGCTAATACAGGTCTGTTTATACTAACTGATGATAGACTCATAGAATTCCGTAATTAATTTATAATCAGTGTATCGAGCACAACCGGAAGATCATGTCTCAACTGAAGAATACCGGTAGTCAGCAATGTATCCCCAAATTTTAGTCCTTCTGTAATCTGTATCATTGATTCGGTACGCAAACCAATTCCGACTTTAACTGTATTAGCCCGACCATTTCTGTATACATACACAATTTCACCTTCCATTTCCGGAACCAGAGCTTCGGTAGGTATTGCAATTGCATTTTCTATATTGGACAGTTGCAGAGTCACTGCAGCGTACCTTCCTGATTTCAGTTCTTCTTTTTTATTAGGATATAATGCCCTTAGAACAATTGACCTTGTAGTTAATTCAATCTTTGGATCCACAGCATACACAGTAGCATTATACGTTTCGTTTCTTCCGTCAACAACAAAAGTTATCGGAAAGCCAATATTAACGTCATCAGCATACCTTTCAGGAATTGAAAATTCAAGCTTTATCGGGCTAATCTTTATCAATTTGGCAATCTTTGTCTGTGTGGTCGCAAAACTTCCTTCACTTATATAACGTAAACCAATTATCCCGTCAAATGGCGCTCTAAGTTCCGTTTCAGAAATTCGGGCTTTAATAAGATTCACATCTGCCTGAAGTGTCTGAAGCTCGGTAACTATCTGATCGTAGCTTTCCTGGCTTATTGCATCCCTGTCAAGAAGGGTTCGTTGTCTGAATTCTTTTGCCTCGGTTAGTTTTTGCTGGGCTACCAGTTTTTCAAGCTGTGCCTGCAAAGGTTTATCATTTATCTTCGCCAGAAGGCCGCCTTTTTTTACACGGGTTCCTTCAGTAAAATTGATATTAATAATCTTTCCCGCCGTTTCGAAAGAAAGATCAACTTCTTCATCAGGTCTTAATGTTCCGGTACTGTTGATACGTTCAGTTAACTTTGACGGACTTATCAGGAAACCACTAACATTCAAGGCTTGTCTGCCACCCATCTGACCCTGCCCTGGACCACGCCCCGAACTGCCCGGACGATTAGTACTTGATGCAAAAAGTGGTTTTATCTTTGGATAAAATATAATGCCTGCAATAACTACAATTATTATTATGGTAATTATTCCTTTAACTCTTTTATTCATAAAACGGTTATAGATATATTGATGTCGATGTAAACACTTCTATTTCAATAATGTTCCTTTATTATAAGAACTGTGCAAAAGTACCGCATTTTAAAAGTCGTTTACTCCTTTCAAGTTCTAATTTTATGTTAAAAAATCCTAAAACACTTCTGTTGACACTGAATAAAATTTCCTTATTTTCATTTTTAATCAACCAAAAGAGATTAATTTTGTAAGAATATTATCAATCCAGACACAATGATTCAACGCATTCAATCACTTTACTTATTACTGACAACACTATTCTCAGTTTTATTCCTCAATGGAATAATTATTAAATTTCTTACTGAATCAAATGAAGCACTATACCTCACATTCACAGGAATAAACAGGTTATCGGAAGTCGCAGGAACTGAGAATGTTGAAAAATTAATACTTCTCTCAATTCTCCTGCTTATAGTACCTGTTACTTCCTTTATTTCTGTATTCCTCTACAAAAAGAGAAAACTGCAGTTGAAATTTGCAGTCGGCCTGATAACGTTGATTATTGCTATGATTTTAACAGTATTATACTATTCAAACTATGTGATAAATGAATATAATGCAGAACTCACGCCCGGAATAAACCTGGTTTTTCCGTTTCTGAGTCTTATCTTTGCCTTTATGGCATTGAGGGGAATAAAAAAAGATGATGATCTTATAAGATCGTACGACAGACTCAGATAAAGATTAATTTCAAATTATCTGAAGATTCTCCTGGTTGGTTATTTTTTCACAGTAGTAGCATTTTAAAGCTACATTCTTCTTGGATACAACACGAAATCTTGTAGTAACATTTTCGAAATTGGTAATGCACTTCGGATTCATGCATCGTGCAATTCCAGTAATATTGTCCGGAACAACTACCTCTTTCTTCTCAACAACCTCATAGTCCTTAATGATATTGAGCTTGGCATCTGGTGCTACCAATGCAATCCTGTTTATATCTTCATCTTCAAAATATATTCCTGAAATCTTAATTATTGCTTTTCTACCAAGCTTCTTGCTTTCGAGGTTTGTGCCAAAAGTGATCTGTTGGTCAATGCGATCGAGACCGAGGATCTGGATTACTTTAAACAAGTTTTTTGAAGGAATATGATCGATCACAGTGCCATTTTCCAAGGCACTGACACTCATTTGTTTTGGTTCTTTCATGATTTCTTTCCTCCCGGGTTAATTCCTAAAAGCGAACATAGAATTGCCTGTCTGGTAAATACCCCATTCAATGCCTGTTCAAAATAATATGCTTTCGGATTTGAATCGACATCAGAATGTATCTCATTTACCCGTGGCAATGGATGAAGAATCCGCATGTTTGGTTTTGTGTTTTTAAGCATGGAATTTCTTAGTACATAAACATTTTTAACTTTTTCATATTCCATGGGATCTGAAAACCTTTCCTTCTGAACCCTTGTCATATAGATTATATCTGCTGTTGAAATTATATCAGTAAAATCAATATGTTCATAATACTTTAAGCCAATATTATCAAGATAGAGCTTATACTCATCAGGCATTTTAAGCTCTTCCGGTGAGATAAAATTGAAAGTTGCATTCCATCTCGACATTGCCATCATCAGCGAATGAACTGTTCTGCCATACTTGAGATCACCAACCATGAATATGTTCAGATTATCAAGAGATCCCTGTGTTTTTCTTATTGAATACAGATCCAGCATCGTTTGTGAAGGATGCTGATTTGCTCCATCACCGGCATTTATTATTGGTACGGATGATATTTCACTGGCAAACCTTGCGCTTCCTTCAAGAGGGTGCCTGATAACTATAAGATCGCTGTAAGCGCTTACCATTTTTATTGTATCGTGAAGCGTTTCTCCTTTTGAAACACTTGAACTTGCTGAATCACTGAATCCTACAATCTTACCGCCTAATCTGTTTATAGCACTCTCAAAGCTAAGCCTGGTACGGGTTGAAGGTTCATAAAAAAGAGTCGCAATTACTTTTCCATCAAGAAGGGTCCTGACAGGTTGCTTTTCAAATTCTTCGGCCAGATCAAGAATTCCGATGATCTCTTCCTTCGAGAAATCATCAATTGAGACTAAACTTCTGTTTTTCATTAACTTGGCACATTTGTTTGAACATAACTGAACTTGTGATAAAGTTAACCAAGAAACTAAACACTTAGAGAGTTTGTTGATAATTAATTCAAAACTTCGGCCATAAGCTCCGCTTCAGGGCTTCAGTCTGTTTTAACATAAACGGCATTCAGTCCGTCAATTCTCGTAAGCTTGCTTATTACCTTATCCCTTGATGAAAGCCGGAATCCTATCATTATGGAGCATTCAAGATCAAAACGCTGATCAGACTGGTCAACATTCTCCTCCTTAAGAATTTTCATTACATCATTCATGCTGCTGTACGGAAATCTGATTTCGTAAAATTCCCTGAGAGTTTTCTCAACGATGATTGCTTGTGAAATTGTATCAGCTGCTGCGGACCGGTACGCATTTATAAGTCCGCTTACACCTAATAGCGTGCCACCGAAGTATCGGCTGACGACTATGAGAATATTTGTCAATCCCAATGAATTTATCTGGCCGAGTATAGGCCTCCCTCCCGTACCAGATGGTTCTCCATCATCGTTAGCCCTCCACGTAAGCCGGTCAAATCCAAGCATATATGCGAAGCAATGATGTCTTGCTTCATGATGCTCCTTTCGTGTTTTTTCAATAATATTCTTTACCTCTTCCTGAGTGGAAACAGGGTATGCAAACGCAACGAATCTCGAACCTTTTTCTTTATAGATCCCGCTTGATATTGATTTTATTGTTTTGTAGGTATCAGATTCACTCATTAACAGGGACAATGTCATATTAAAAGGTTTCATACAATATTAATTAATTCTTTTCTTATCGTAAAATTTGAGTAATTTTGTTTCTAATAGTGTTTTTTTTATGAGTGTATATTTAGACGAGAAGGACTTACAAAAACTGATAATTATCGGAGACAGAATATTGGTAAAACCAAAGGTTCCACAGTCAAAGACCAGGAGCGGACTTTTTCTTCCTCCCGGGGTAAATGAAAATGAAAAAGTTCAAATTGGTTATATTGTTAAAGTAGGGCCAGGATATCCCATACCAGCAGTATCTGAATCAGATGAACCATGGAAAAACAGGTCTGATGAACCCAAGTATGTTCCACTCCAGGCAAAGGAGGGCGATCAGGCAGTATACCTTCAAAACAGCGCTATTGAAATAGAATTTAACAAGGAGAAATATATTGTTGTTCCCCAGTCAGCCATTCTTTTGCTGTTGCGAGATGATGGGCTTTTTGAATAAAAAACATACTAATGGAAAGTATATTAAAAGGAAAAAAAATTCTGATAGTTGAAGATGACAAATCAAGCAGGTTATATCTTAATAAAGTACTTGAAAAAACAGGGGCTGTTTTGCTTAATGCAGCAGATGGACAACAAGCAGTTGATATAACAATCGGAAACCCTGACATTGAAATTATTTTGATGGATATTCAGCTTCCTGTCCTTGATGGCTATGCCGCTGCAGAAAAAATAAGAGGAATGGGGAGAGATGTCATCATAATAGCTCAAACTGCTTACGGACTATACAATGATTACGAGAAACTGATGAATTTTGGTTTTAATGACTACATTATCAAACCAATATTTGCAGACAAGTTAATAGAAAAATTGTCTGGTTTATTTAAAGAAAAATAATTCCTATTCGCTGTAAACTGCAATCCGTTTGAATTCTTCCAGAAAAGAATCAATCTCAGTTTTCCATCTTTCTCTTTCGGCGATTAAAGAATCCCTGTTTATCAGTACAGTTCTCATAATATCGTCACCTGATAAAATATCGAAAGGCATCTGACTATATTCATATTCATAAGGCGGCAGATTGAATTTTAATGCTTCGGGAGGTGAAGTTTCAATGATGGCATCAAATATCATCAGAGCAGTAAAAACAGGGTAAAAATCCCGGCGATCCGTTATATGCATCTGTATTCCGTTACAGTATTCACCTGAAAACTTATTAAATGTCGGAATGAAACCATGTATCCGGAACGCACAGCCGGGAATTTTATGGGAGTCCAGATTTTTTTTAAGCTTTTCTGCATTAATGAAAGGAGCCCCAAAAAGCTCAAAAGGAATTGTAGTGCCTCTTCCTTCCGAAAGATTAAGCGCTTCTATCAATACAGTTCCCGGATAGACAATCGCACTCTGCAAAGTGGGCATATTAGGCGAAGGCAATACCCACGGCAAGCCAGTTTCATCAAAAAAAGAATTCCTTTTCCATCCTTTCATCCACACTACATTAAGGTCGCAACTATTCAGATGCTTTTCCTTAATCCAGAGTGCCATTTCACCCATTGTCATCTTGTGGCAGAGAGGAATTTCTGCACCCCCGACAAAAGTATAGTATTCCTTCTTTAAGACCGGCCCGTCACAAGGCAATGCACCCACAGGATTAGGTCTGTCAAGAACCCATATCGGAATACCAGCTTCCATACATGCCTCCATGCATAGTTTAACTGTCCAGATATAAGTATACAATCTTGCACCAACATCTTGAAGATCAACTATTAATACATCAATATCCTTTAACATTTCCTTCGTGGGCTTCCTGTTCTCACCATAAAGACTGTATACCGGAACATTGTAAATTGGATGCCTCTGGCTTTGCCATTCTATCATATTATCCTGCGTCTGGCCAAATATTCCATGCTGGGGACCAAAAATTGCAGTTAGACGACAATCATTTCTCTGAAAAAACAACTCAATAATATGCTTGAATCCAGAGGTAATACTGGCTGCATGACATACAATTCCAAGCCTTTTCCCCCTTAACGGGGAAGGAAGGTTTTCTGACATTATATCAAGACCGGTTTTAACCATTTTATACGTGTTTGGCTTGCAAAGATATTAAATGAGTATATCATATAAGAAGGTCTTCTGGTTTCTTTACTGTTTGGAAACTTTTGTTCTGACAGTTTTAATCATGATAATAGCAAGGCACTGTTTATCAACCACTTCATTTACTGTTCAATCTTTAAATTTCAATATACAAATTAAAAGATGACCCTAAATCACCTTTACAACTGCTCTCATGTAAATAAATAAATAATCTTTCATTAGTTTAGTGCCTTAAATAAAATCAATTTAATTCATGAAGAAAGCGTTTCTGGCTTACTTGCTTGTTATTTGTTTTTTTGCGAATCTTTCTGCGCAAAAACCACCACTTGACCATTCAGTATACGACACATGGAAAACACTTGGATCAGCCAAATTGTCGAAGGATGGAACCTGGGTTACATACACAGTTAATCCACAGCAGGGTGACGGATGGCTATATATTTATAATGTCAAATCAGGTGTAAAGGACTCTGTTGAAAGGGGAGGCCGGCCTGTTTTTTCGGCCGATAGTAAATATCTTGTTTACCAGATTGTTCCTTCATATAGCGAAACACGTCTGGCAAAAAAGAAGAAGCTGAAGGACGAAAAGGCTCCAAAAAATAATCTGGAGATTAAGTTACTCACTACAAATATTAATATAAATATTCCAAGGGTGAAATCTTTTGCAGTAGCTGAAGAAAAATCTTATTGGATGGCCTTCCTCCATGATAAAAAATTACCTGAAATTCCCGAAAAAGGGCCAAAAAGCGATAGCCTTTCTTCAACAAAAAAAGATACCAGGCAAAAAAACCCACGCGAAAGAAAAGGAACTGAACTTGTAATCTTTAATCCCATTGTTAATAAAGAATTCAGTTATCCTGACGTTACAGAATATGTCGTGGCAAGCGATGGTAAATCCATCAGCTTCCTTCAGGAAATGCCTGATACAGCAAAAAACGTGGATTCCAGAGTGACAGTATTTGATACACAGAAGGAAGCAATTAAAACAGTTTTTGAAGCGAAAGGCACTGTAAAAAATTTAAATACAAATAAATCAGGAGATCTTGTATCATTCATATTTTCAGAAGATACTGCCAAGGTAAAAGTCTATGATCTTTGGCTTTCACAATCAGTAAAAAATGCTGTCAAAGTAGTTAGTACGTCAACCATGAATATGCTTAAAGACTGGTCAGTAAGCGAAAATGGCAGTATCACATTTTCCGATAATGGAACAAGAATGTATTTTGCAACTGCAAGAAAGCCTGTTAAGGAAATAACAGATACTCTGCTTGAGGATGAAAAATATAAGCTTGACATCTGGTCATGGGATGATGATATAATTCAACCGATGCAGAAAAAGCAACTAGAGTCAGAACTTAAGCGATCATATCAGGCTGTTTATCATATAGATAAATATGTTATGTATCCTCTTGCTGACACTAACATGCCTACATTGCGGACATACCAGAAAGGCAATTCTGCCTTTGCCCTTGGGATATCAGACCTGAAATACAGGAAATCATCATCATGGAATGGTGGAGGTACGTCGGATTATTATCTGATTGATATTAACACAGGTGCAAAAAAGCTCATTCTTGAAAAAAACTCTTCCAGGGCCTATATGTCGCCATCATGCAAATACCTGGTATACTTTGACAACGAGCAAAAGGCATATTTCTCAATTTCAGTAGCAGGTGGAGTACCAAAGAATATAACATCATCAATATCTGTTCCTCTCTGTGATGAGCTGAATGACGTTCCTGATGTCCCTTCAACCTATGGAATTGCAGGATGGACCGGGGATGAGAAATATGTACTTATTTATGATCGCTATGATATCTGGTCAGTTGACCTTAATGCAGTTGAAAAACCATCTAACATTACAAACGCTTATGGAAGGAATAATAACCTTACTCTGAGATATAACAGTCTGGATACTGAGGCTGATTTCATAAATAAAAAAGACCTTATGTACCTGACAGCCTTTAATCATATAAATAAAGAATCAGGTTTTTATACTCTAAAACCAGGAAAGCCGGCTGATCCGATAAAACTGGTTATGGATAAAGCTTCTTTCCCCGGCGATCTGACCAAAGCAAAAGATGCTGATATTCTGATCTGGCAAAAAGGCTCTTTTTCAATTTATCCCGAATTGCACGTAAGTAATATGAACCTGGGCGATGCAAAGAAAATATCTGTCACAAACCCGCAACAGGCTAAATATAACTGGGGAACTGCTGAACTGGTAGAATGGATGTCGTTTGACCGCGAGAAACTGCAAGGGATCCTTTACAAACCCGAAAATTTCGACCCTTCAAAAAAGTACCCTATGATAGTTTACTTTTACGAAAGAAGTTCCGATGGTATGTATAACTATTTGCCGCCGGCACCTAGTGCTTCAATTGTAAACCGGGTATTCGCGGTAAGCAATGACTACCTTTTGTTTGTCCCTGATATTCCTTATGTTACTGGTTACCCTGGACAGAGTTGTTACAATTCCGTTGTTAGCGGTACATACGCACTCCTTAACAGATTTAACTTTATAGATAAAGATAAACTTGCTCTTGATGGTCAGAGCTGGGGAGGATATCAGATAGCCTGGCTCGTTACGCAGACTGATTTGTTTTCCTGTGCATATGCCGGTGCAGTAGTTAGTAATATGATCAGTGCTTATGGTGGAATAAGATGGGGTACAGGTATGTCAAGAATGTTTCAGTATGAGCATACCCAAAGCAGAATAGGGGGCACCCTCTGGGAAAAACCAATGAATTTTATAGAGAATTCACCCATCTTTTACGTTCCTAAAATAAACACCCCGCTTTTACTGATGCATAATGACGCTGATGGAGCTGTCCCATGGTACCAGGGCATTGAATTCATTATGGCTCTGAGAAGACTGGATAAACCGGCATGGTTGCTTTCTTATAACGATGAGGATCATAATCTTGTAAAAAGACCTAACAGAAAGGATATTTCTATCAGGAAAATGCAGTTTTTTGACCATTATCTTAAAGGAACACCAATGCCTTATTGGATGAAAAATGGTTTAACACAGGCTGAAAAAGGCAAAATAGATGGTTATGACCTTGTTAATGATTAAACAAAGACACACATGAGATTTTTTACAAATATTAAACAGATAACAGGATTTATTATCCTGTTATCCCTTTTATCAATGTTCTCCTGTTCAGAAAAAGCGAGCAGGAATATTAGCATAATTGAAACAACTGATCTTCATGGAGTGTTTTTACCATACGATTATATTGAGAATGAAGAACTTAATGCTTCCCTTGCACAATCTGCCTCTTTCTTCAAACAACTCCAAAATCAGGAAGAGCCATTCATTCTTCTTGACAATGGTGATAACCTGCAGGGTCAGCCAACGGTATATTATTACAACTTCATTGATACCATTTCTCCCCACCTGGCTGCCGAAGCATTGAATTACCTGGGGTTTGATGCCGGTACTGTCGGGAACCATGATATTGAAACCGGTCATACTGTTTATGACAGGCTCAGAAAAGAGTATAACTTCCCCTTACTGGCAGCGAATGCTGTTGATACAAAAACCGGTGAACCATATTTTAAGCCTTTTACAATAATTGAGAAAAACGGGATCAGAGTTGCAGTTCTGGGATTAATTACCCCTGCAGTGCCAAACTGGCTGCCACCTGAGCTCTATGAAGGAATAGATTTTCTTGATATGGTTGAAACGGCAAAGAAATGGATGCCTGTTATTCTGAAAGAAAAACCTGATCTTGTTGTAGGGCTTTTCCATTCTGGCTGGAATAAAGATGATTACAAACTGGAGGAAGGAAACTCTCTGAATGAAAATGGTTCAGCAGCGGTTGCATATAATGTTCCCGGGTTCGATATCATTTTCAACGGTCACGATCATAGAATAGCAAATGAGAAATTTGTAAATTCTGCCGGGGATACAATCTTGATCCTGAACGGAGGCAGCAGAGGTCAGAACCTTGCACAGGCAGAAGTGGAACTGACTTCAAAAAAGGTCAATGGTAAGAGACAAAAGATCCTTACCGGCAAAATCATTAGTGTTAATGATTTCACAGCTGATCCTGATTTTCTGACAAAGTTTGAATCACAAAATAATACTATTCATGATTATGTTGGCAAGGTAATTGGGACATCTTCAGCAACTCTTTCTTCAAGAGAATCTTATTTCGGGTCTTCAGCATTTATTGATATGATCCACACGATCCAGATTGAAATAACAGGTGCAGATCTTTCTTTTGCTGCTCCTCTCTCATTCGACGTTAAGATTCCTGAGGGACCGGTTAAAGTTGGTGATATGTTCAAACTTTACCGTTTTGAGAACATGCTCTATACCATGACTATGACCGGAGAGGAGATTCGTAAGTACCTTGAGTATTCTTATGGGGGGTGGATTAATACTATGAAAGGACCTGGTGATCTATTATTGAAATTCAGGATCGGAAAAGATGGAAAACCCGCACTTACAAATGGAAAAGCATGGTTTGCCAACCAGTCTTATAATTTTGATTCAGCTGCAGGTATCGATTATACTGTTGATGTAAGTAAGCCTGAAGGAGAACGTATTACGATAAAATCATTTTCTAACGGCCGTCCATTTGATATGAACATGACCTATAAGGCTGCTGTAAATTCTTACAGGGGAAATGGTGGAGGAAATCATTTTACAGAAGGATCAGGAATATCAAAAGATCAACTCCGTTCAAGACTTGTATCCTCTACTGAAAGAGATTTACGTTACTATATTCTAAAATCAATTGAAGAAAAAAAAGCCATTGATCCGAAACCTCTTAATAATTGGAAAATGATCCCCGATAAATGGGTTAGCCAGGCGGCTGCCCGCGAATATTTATTGTTGTTTGGTACAACCAAATGATATATTGTTTTGTTTAGAGAATAATTAATAATTAAAATTAACCATATCGAATGAAAATTAAACCCGTATTGCCTATTGTAATCTTACTTGTTTTTTTTGTTACAGGTTGCACGGAATCATCATTAAGCCGCTCTGAAGCTCCGGAAGCAAATACCAAAAATATTATCCTTCTTATAGGGGATGGTATGGGTGTAGCTCAGCTTTATGCCGGTATGACAGTAAGCAGCACACCTTTCTATCTCGAAAAATTTCCATACTCGGGATTTTGTAAAACCTATTCGTCAGATAATTATATTACCGATTCAGCTGCCGGCGGAACTGCAATAGCAAGCGGAGTTAAAACCAATAATGGAATGATAGGAGTTACACCTGATGGTGCTCCTGTAACTTCGATTTTAGAAATAGCCCATAAAAATGGGTTATCGACCGGTGTTGTAAGTACCAGTGCTGTAACACACGCTACTCCTGCATCATTCGTTGCCCATAATGCCGGAAGGGGTAATTATGAGGATATAGCAAAAGATTTTTTAAATGGTACCGTTGATATTTTTATCGGAGGAGGTGAAGATCATTTCCGTAAAAGAAAAGATGGCAAAGATCTCACAGTCGATTTGAAATCAGCCGGTTATGATGTTGTTTACACAATGGAAGACCTTAAAAAATCCGGATCATCCAAAATCGGAGGATTGTTAGCTGCCGAACATATGCCAAAAGCTTCCGAGGGAAGAGCCGGAAAACTTGAAGAAATGACCAGGAAAGCTATTGAAACACTTAGTAAGGATGACGATGGATTTTTCCTGATGATTGAGGGATCAATGATTGACTGGGGAGCACACGATAAAAATACTGATTACACTGTTGCTGAAGTGATAGATTTTGACAATGCTGTAGGTGTTGCTTTAGAGTTCGCAGGCAGAAACAGTGAGACACTTGTTGTGGTGACAGCTGATCACGAAACAGGTGGAATGACCCTTACCGGTGGAAGTATTCAGGATCAAACGGTCGTTGCAAATTTTGCAGGTACAAGTCATACTGCAGTTATGGTACCTATCTTTTCAACCGGCCCTGGTGCCGAAAAATTTTCAGGCATCCATGAAAATACTTTTTTCTTTAATGAGTTCTTAAATTTGCTGAAAATAAGCAAGTAACGTTTTTAATAGTATGAACAGGAATGAAATGATAAACTCATCAGGAGAAATAGATGATGGAACAATACTGCCTGTTGTTGAGGATTTCTTTTCATTACAGGGCGAAGGTTTCCATGCCGGAAAGGCTGCATACTTCATCAGGATAGGAGGTTGCGATGTTGGATGCAGCTGGTGCGATTCAAGGTTTTCCTGGAATCCTGACATACATCCCATGGTTGATTCTGAAGAAATAATCAGCAGGGTATTAAACTCTGGCACAGATTCTGTTGTTGTTACAGGAGGTGAACCACTGATGTGGAATCTCGATTATTTATGCGAAGGTATTAAACATAAAAATATCGGCACATTCCTCGAAACATCAGGTTCACATCCGCTGAGCGGTAAATGGGACTGGATTTGCCTGTCACCGAAAAAAAACAAGCCGCCTCTGGACGATGTATGTGAAAAAGCGCACGAACTGAAAGTAATAATTGAAGATAAAAGTGATTTTACCTGGGCCGAAAAATACAGAAGTCTTGTTAACGAAAATTGCCTCCTCTTTCTTCAACCGGAATGGAGCCGTTTTGAAAAAATCGTTCCCGAAATTGTTGAATATATCAAGAAGAACCCTTACTGGCGAATATCAATCCAGATTCATAAATATATGCATATCCCCTGAAAAGTAAATGAAACGCCTGATAGTCATATTATTTATAGTCTTCTCGGGAGTTTTATCCCGGATTGGCTATGCCCAGGCTATTCACTCATCATCTAATAAAGCTTTAAAGGCCTATAATGAAGGTGTCTCTTTCTTCGATTATTTCGATTTTAAGAATGCAGAAACCAACTTTAAAATCGCGGTGGCATCTGATAATCATTTCTATGAAGCCTACCTTATGCTTGGAGAATTGATGTCGAAGCAACTAAGATACAATGAAGCGGTTTATTATTATAAGGAAGCAGTAAGGATAGATTCAACATTCTATCCCCCTATGTTCTTCAACCTTGCTGAGGCCGAGTTTAAGTCAGGAAATTATGAAATCGCTCTTCTGCATTACAAGGTCTATCTCGGGGAAGAGAAAATATCTGAAAAAAACAGAGACATTGCGACCAAAAAGGTAAAAAATTGCGAATTTGCCATTGATGCCATTAAAAACCCAGTTCCATTCAATCCTGTAAGTGTTGGTAATTCAATAAATTCCTTTGATGATGAATATTGGCCTTCAATAACCGCTGACGGACAAACGATTATGTTCACAAGACAGAACAAACCCTCAAAAAACTCGATGGGTTCAACAATTGAGCAGGAGGATTTCTACATCAGCTACCTTTCTGATAATGAATGGCAACGTGCAGTCAATGCCGGATATCCTATAAATACAAGTATGAATGAAGGCGCCCAGACTCTTTCTTCCGGAGGGAACTATATGTTTTTTACCGCCTGCAACAGACCTGGTGGCTTGGGTAGCTGTGATCTGTATTTTTCCGCTTTTGACAAAAATCTGTGGTCTGTACCGGTGAATGTCGGGGCACCGGTAAATTCATCATCCTGGGAATCCCAACCCTCTATAAGCTCTGATGACAAAATACTATTTTTTTCAAGCAACAGACCCGGAGGATTTGGAGGTAAGGATATCTGGTATTCAGTTTTGAACGATAAAAATAAATGGACTGCTCCGTTAAACATGGGCTGTAGCATAAACTCGGAAGGTGATGAAATGTCACCATTCATTCATTTTGATGGAAAAACACTTTATTTCGCTTCAGATGGCAAACCGGGAATGGGCGGTTTCGATATTTATATTTCAAGGATGAATGAGGATAGCACATGGTCAGTGCCAAAAAATCTTGGTTACCCCATAAATACATTTAATGACGAAATGGGATTGGTAATCGAAGCCAATGGTCAATATGCTTTCTTTTCTTCTACCCGCGATGATATTAACGGAAAAGATATATTTTACTTCCCTGTGGATGAATCAATCCGACCCGATCCGGTTTCCTACCTCAAGGGTAAAGTTTATGATAAGGAAACAGGCAAGATGATAAAAGCTGATTATGAACTGGTTAACCTTTCCTTGGATAAAACCACAGTAAAAAGCTCTTCCGATTCAGAAGGAAATTTTCTGGTATGCCTTCCTTCAGGCTATAATTACGGGCTCAATATCAGCAAACCAGGCTACCTATTCTATTCTGAGAACTTTGTATTTGAAGGGGAACATACTGTAAAAGAACCATTTATCAAAAGGATAAACCTGAGCCCGGTTAAAATCGGAGAAAAAATCCAACTGTCGAATGTGTTCTATGAACTCGATTCATGGGAGCTTAAAAAAGAATCAATGTCAGAATTAAATAAATTGGTTACCCTTCTACTTGTAAACAAGGATATTATAATTGAGATCGGAGGCTATACTGACGCAACAGGCACAGACGAATACAATTACATCCTTTCAGAAAAAAGGTCTCTCTCTGTGGTTAATTATCTCATCACTAAAGGAATAGCATCAACACGGCTCAAATATAAAGGATATGGAAATCAATCGCCTGTAGGGGATAACGTAACATCAGAGGGCAGAAAACTTAACAGAAGGACTGAAGTAAAGATTATTGACAGGATTAAATAAATAAATATCTTTACTTCAGTTTTAAATCAATCTCCGGAAACATAAAATGTCCTTCCCTTTTGTAAAACAACCCGATGCGATGGATTGCGGACCAGCATGTCTTAAAATGATTGCAGGGTTTTACAAAATAAATTTTTCACTTGACCATCTTCGGAAAAAATGTTTTATCACCCGCGAAGGTGTTTCTTTTCTTGGCCTTTCCGAAGCTGCTGATAGTCTGGGATTCAGAACTGTAGGAGTCAAAATTACTTACAACCTTCTGACAGATAATGTTCCGTTGCCCTGTATTGTGCATTGGAGGCAGAAACACTTTATCGTGGTTTACAAGATTAAAAAGGATACAATTTGGATTGCCGACCCCGCACTGGGGTTATTAAAATTCACCCGCGAGGAATTTTTACGCAGCTGGGCAACTACTTCTACTGATGGAGAACCGGCAGGCCTGGTACTCATTATCGAACCGTCTCCGTCTCTGTACGATAACAAGGATGATCATGTAAAATCTAATGGCTTCAGATTTCTTTTAAAATATTTTCATCTCTACCAAAAATACATCGGACAGCTTGCTCTTGGATTACTCCTTGGCAGCTGTATCCAGCTTATCATTCCATTTCTAACCCAGTCAATAATTGACATCGGAATAAATAACAATGATATTGGCTTCATATATCTTATTCTTTTCGCTCAGCTGGCATTGGTGATTGGAAGAATGACTGTTGAATTCATCAGAGGATGGCTTCTGCTTCACATCGGAGCCCGTGTCAATGTTGCTATTATCTCGGGTTTTCTCCAGAAGCTTATGTCATTGCCTGTTGCTTTTTTTGATACAAAAATGACAGGTGACATTCTTCAGAGAATTGAAGATAATAACCGTATCGAAGTTTTCCTTACGTCGGCAAGTCTGAATATACTCTTCTCATTTTTTAACCTGATCGTATTTGGCATTGTCCTGGCAATTTTCAGCACAAAAATACTGTTGTTGTTTTTGGCCGGATCAGGTTTTTATATTTTATGGGTTTCATTGTTTATGAAGTCAAGAGGACGCCTTGATCATCAACGCTTTAAGCATATGTCCGCAACAGGAACCAAGCTGATTAACATGGTAAATGGAATGCAGGAGATCAAACTGACGCAGAGTGAATTAAGCATGCGATGGGATTGGGAAAAACTTCAGGCTTCATTGTTCGGCTTGAAAGTAAAGGGTCTTGGATTAGCTCAGTATCAATCAGCCGGAGCAACATTCATAAATGAAGTAACTAATCTGTCAATTACAATAGTAGCAGCCACAGCTGTTCTGAAGGGAAATATGACACTTGGTATGATGCTGGCTGTCCAGTTCATTATAGGCCAGCTAAATGTCCCGATCAGTCATATTATCGACTTTTTCAGGGTATCTCAGGACACAAAACTAAGCCTTGACAGGCTGGCTGAAGTCCATGAAATGGAAAACGAGGAACCGGAGCCAGAAATGAAAGTACGTAAAATGCCCGATAAAAAGGACATTTTTATAAATAACCTTTCTTTCCAGTACGAAGGCCCGCGTTCTCCCTTTGTTCTAAAGGACATCGATCTGTTTGTGGAAGAAAATAAAGTTACTGCGGTTGTTGGTACGAGCGGAAGTGGTAAAACAACGCTTCTCAAAATGCTACTTGGTTTTTATCAGCCTGTAACCGGGGAAATATTGCTGGGTGATACCAAGCTGGCCAACATAAGCCTGAAATTATGGCGAAGGAAAGTAGGAGCTGTAATGCAGGATGGATTTCTGTTTTCAGATTCTATTGCTTCTAATATTGCTCCGGGAGCAGAAGATATTGATGAAGAGCGACTTGTTAAGGCTGCTGAAACTGCAAATATTAAAAATTTTATCGAATCACTGCCCCTCGGATATAACACCCGGATCGGAGCTAACGGACATGGTCTAAGTGAAGGACAGAAACAAAGATTGCTGATAGCCAGGGTAGTATATAAAAATCCATCGGTTATCATTTTTGATGAAGCAACTAATTCGCTCGATGCAAATAATGAAAAAGCTATAGTTGAAAACCTTTCTGGGTTCTTTAAGGGGAAAACCGTAATTATCGTTGCACACAGGCTTAGTACTGTCAGAAATGCCGATAAGATAGTAGTTCTTGATAATGGAAGAATTGTTGAGACCGGCACTCATGATACTCTGATAGGATTGAAAAACGCCTACTATAATCTCGTTAAAAATCAACTTGAGCTTGGAAATTGATCTCAGATGAAAGAAAACAGAAAACCTGAAATATTATACTCTGAGCCTGTTGAGGAGATTATGGGACGTCCACCAAAGAAAATACTCAGGTGGGGTACCGGTTTAATATTCATGGTATTTTTTCTTTTCATGATCCTTGCATGGCTGATCAAATATCCAGATATTATTCCAGCAACAGTAGAAATTACTACGGAAAATCCTCCCGTAACATTAAATGCAAAAATATCAGGCAGTATTAAATATTTATACGTAACCGACAGGCAAATTGTTACATCTGGCAAATTACTTGCGGTAATAGAAACAACTGCTTCAATTGAGGTTTTTGAACAACTTAAACGCTTTACAGATACACTAGCCAGACCTGAGAATCTCACTGTTTCTTTCGTTCCACACTTTCAGGATCTTGGCGAACTACAGGATGACTGGGCATTATTTCAAAAACATCTTTCTGATTATCAATCGTTTATAATGAATGATTTTTATGGAAGAAAAATAATTTCTACAAATGATGAGATCAAAAGTATAAGGCAGTATATAGACAGGATAAGGATAAAAGAAAAACTTTTTGTTGAAAATCAGGCACTTGAATCAAAAAAATACAATAGAGATTCATTATTATTTTCTCAGAACGTATTTTCTGAAAGTGAACTGGAAAGATCAAAACAGGCTTTCATCCGAGTCAATATTGAACTTCAGCAGGTACGCCTGGATCATTCGGCCAAACTGATCGAACTTGCTCAGAAAAATCAGCTTCTGCAGGATTATAGCATTACCAAAGCAGAAGAGATGGAGAGGCTTTTATCCGTTCTATATGAATCTTTTCAAAACCTCAACGCGCAGTTGAAAATATGGGAGAACAATTATCTTCTTACTGCACCGGTGGGAGGGATGGTAACTTTCACCAGGTTCTGGCATGAAAATCAGTCTGTTACTGCGAATGAACCTGTAATAAACATAGTGCCCGGAGAAACCGGCGAGTATGTAGGGCGGATGAATCTGAAGATGCAACGATCAGGAAAGGTTAAAATCGGGCAACTGGTAAATATAAAGCTTAGCGGATATCCTTATCTGGAGTATGGCATGCTTCGTGGCATTATCAAATCCATATCCCTGGTCCCTGCAGGTGATGCATATGTTATAGAACTTTTCCTTCCATCAGGATTTAAAACTCTATATGGCAGGGAGCTGGAATTCACTCAGAATATGCAGGGAACTGCGGAGATAATAACTGAAGACACCCGGCTTCTTCAGAAAATTATTAATCCATTCCGGCACCTGATCTCAAGAAACCAAAGATAACCGGTCATTTTTTTGAATAAGGCTCATAACCCTCATCATTCATATTGGAGAATGATGAACCTGATTTATTGGTGTTTTCCGCTTTTTCCTGGTTCTTCTTGCCGTATTTTTGATATAACCTAATACCGGCTACCGAAAAAATTAATAAAAAAACTATAATATCCTTTTTATCCATTTCCAGTTAATTAATATTTTTTCTTATTGATATTTTCCTTTATATATCACTTTATTACTCATCATCAGGAACAAACATTATGTAAGTTTATGCTCCTGAATCAAAGATAACTTTATTTTTCAAGTGAAATAATTCCACCTGAAATTAACAGCCCCTTCCTTCAAGCATGAAATACGGCAACAGATCATATTCTATTATGCCATTACCTTATTGAATGTTGTCATTACTAGTTGAGTACATCACTTGTAACAGTCATACTCAGTCTTATGGTAATTGAAAAAATCAGTTTGTAAACAGGGACCTTTTAATGTATTTCCATTTTGGAATTATTCACTCATTTTGCCTTTATCCTTGATTATCACATTTATTTATGCGAAAACTTTGAGTATTATTAAATATTTCAATATTTTCGTACTCTGAAAATTCCATGGATTGTCATGGTGCAGAATACTGATAATGAGCTGAAACAATAAAGGATTGGTTATGATTAAGAATAATCCGGATGACTCTGTTCGTGAAGAACAATTCGGGGCTGACGATAAAGCTTCCGTACCTGAGGATACAACAAATGCTGAAAAAGCACTGGAATCAGAATCTTCTGATGGCTCTGATCATACAGAACCCAAACACCACTACGAACACGGACACAATCACAAACATCCTCATGGACATGAAGATGACCATGGTCATGACCATGAACACGAACATGAACATGATCACGAACACAAACATGATCATGCAGATGTAGTTGACCATGAGCACGAACACGAATATGAAGATATTCAGCTCCCTCAGGTTGATTATTCGGGATATACAAAAAATGAACTTGTTGATACTCTTGGCCTGCTGATTGAAAACAGGCCGGCAATAGAAATACGAAATGATGTTGAACGATTAAAATCACTGTTCTATAAGAAATTAAAGCTTGAAACTGAAGAAAGAAAAGTCAAATTTCTCGAAGAAGGTGGAAAAATTGAAGATTATCGTGTATTGGTTGATCCGTCTGAAGCCAGGGTAAAATACCTTCTTGAAAAATACAGGGAGAAGAGAACCGATTTAAGTAAAATTCAGGAAGCTGAGAAATATGACAATCTCAAAAAGAAATACGATATAATCGATAAAATCAAAGATCTGGTTAATCGCGAAGAATCAATAAACAAAACCTTCCACGACTTCAGGCAACTTCAGAATGATTGGCACTCAACCGGAGTTGTTCCTCAGAATTCTTTAAAAGACCTCTGGGAAAATTATCATCATAATGTTGAGTTGTTTTACGATTACATTAAGATTAACAAAGAGTTACGTGACCTTGATCTGAAAAAGAATCTTGAAGTCAAAATTCTGTTATGCGAAAAAGCTGAAGCACTTCTTCTTGAATCAAATCCCGTTAACGCTTTCAGATCACTTCAGGAGTATCATAATCAATGGCGTGAAATAGGCCCGGTCCCTACAGAATCAAAAAATGAGATCTGGGAAAGATTTAAGGAAGCTACTTCACAAAATAATAAAAGGCATCACGAATATTTTGAAAAGCAGAAAGATGATCAGCGAAAAAATCTGGACGCCAAAATAGCTCTCTGTGAAGAAATTGAGAGTATTAATGCTCTTGAAATGAATAATTTCAAGGATTTTGAAGATAGAGCTGAGAAAGTTGTTGCCTTACAGAAAATGTGGCGTTCGCTTGGTTTTGCTCCAAAAAAACAGAACAACAAGATCTACCAGAGATTTCGTGATGCATGTGATGCATTTTTTGAGAAGAAGAGGGGATTTTATGCAGATAATAAAGAGGTTCAGTTAAATAACCTTCAGTTGAAGACAGAATTATGTCTTCAGGCTGAAACTCTTCAGGAAAGCACTGATTGGAAAGCAACATCCGACGCTCTGATCAAACTTCAGAAAGAATGGAAAGAGGTTGGGCCCATACCGCGCAAACAGTCAGAAAAAACATGGAAAAGGTTCAGGAAAGCATGCGATCATTTTTTTAACCGCAAAGCTGAGTATTTCTCAAAACTCGATACTTCTTACGAAGATAACCTTCAGGCTAAGCTGGCAATTATCGAACAACTTGAGAATTTTAACGCCGGTCCTGATGTACAGGTTACATTCGACCTTTTGAAAGAGCTTCAGAGAAAATGGACTGAAATTGGTTTTGTTCCTTTTAACAGGAAAGAAGAAATTTCAAACCGTTACAGGAATGCTCTTAATAAAGAATTTGACAAGCTTAAGATTGGAGATGAGGATAAAAGCATTATTAAGTATAAAACAAAACTTGATAATCTTAAAACAAACCCGAAAGCCTCACGAAAAGTGCATAATGAGAGAGATAAATTCTTTACCAAGATCAAGCAGCTTGAAAGTGATATCGTATTGTGGGAGAACAACATAGGATTCTTTGCTAAATCGGCAAAGGCTGATACAATGATTAAAGAAGTTGAAGAAAAAATTGAGAGTGCAAAAAAGATGATCAAGACGCTGGAAGAAAAGGTAAAAATTATCGATCAGTCCGGTCTTGATGATTAGTTAATATTTAAATTGTTAAATAAATAAGTTTCTTTGTTTTGACAGACGTTAAGTACGTATTTGTGACGGGTGGAGTTACTTCATCCCTGGGAAAAGGTATTATTTCTTCCTCTCTCGCCAAGTTGTTGCAGGCAAGAGGATATTCCGTTACAATTCAGAAGCTCGATCCATATATTAATGTTGACCCGGGAACGCTCAATCCATATGAACATGGTGAATGCTATGTAACTCTCGATGGAGCTGAGACAGATCTGGATCTCGGTCACTATGAACGATTCCTCAATGTTCCTACCAGCCAGGCTAATAACGTCACTACCGGACGTATCTATCAGTCTGTAATCAATAAGGAACGAAAAGGCGACTACCTGGGAAAGACAGTCCAGGTTATTCCTCACATTACTGACGAAATAAAGAGAAGGGTAAAGCTGGTCAGCTCGGGGAATAAATTCGATATCGTTATTACGGAGATCGGTGGAACTGTTGGGGATATTGAGTCATTGCCCTATATAGAATCCGTACGTCAGCTTAAATGGGAACTGGGAACCCAGAATTGTCTTGTTATTCATTTAACACTGGTTCCATATCTTGCAGCCTCCGGCGAATCCAAAACAAAACCCACCCAGCACTCCGTTAAGGAACTCCTTGAAGCGGGAATCCAGCCTGATGTACTTGTTCTAAGAACTGAAAGGCATCTGAGTGATGATACAAAAAGAAAAGTTGCTTTATTCTGTAACGTAGAGGAAAGCGCTGTAATCGAATCTGTTGATGTATCAACAATTTACGAGGTTCCGATTAAAATGCTCGATCAGAAGCTCGATCAGACAGTTCTGCGTAAACTGGCTCTTCCGATTGAAAGCGAACCACCGCTTACCGAATGGCGTGAGTTTCTTAAGAAACTAAAAAATCCAAAACATACTATC
>JBBRVC010000042.1:0-26443 GCA_038247205.1 Bacteroidales bacterium | reverse complement strand
GGCTTTGAAGGAGAGTTTTAAAGTTGTTTTTTCAGATTCCTGATTCTCGCATGCAATAAATACCGGAAGTATTATAATTGCAAATAATCGGATTAACTTTTTCATCTTATCTTGATTTTAACCATTAATCACAACCTTCTTATAAATGAACAAAATTAAAGGTTGATTGTTTATCCATTTTTATCAGTTTATGTAGAATAGACCGGAATATTCAACCTATTGTGCTGCAAATTATTTAGCCCAGCCTCAAGGGGAGTAAATTGATTTTGGCTGCGCCGAGCTAGCCAGCAAGCTGGACTCGGTTCTTCGCTCCCCTTGGGGTCGGGGTAAACGAAGAACCGACGAAACGCAGTGCAGGAGCTCGACGAAGTCAAAATCAAATTTACGGGCCTTCATAGAAGTTGTCGTTGGTAACGAAGTGTGGAATCTTATGCTATTGTATACCAACTACATAGTGGATGTTGTCATTAGCAACGCAGACAAAAAATTTTGCTGTTGCAGTAGAGTTGTCATTTCCTCATTCCGGAATATCCTGAGCTTGCGAAGGATATTCCGGAATGAGGAATCTCATGGATATAACTGCAATCATTACGGTAGATTATTCGTAAATTACTTTTATATCTTCATAATTTAATCTGGTTTTTGCCCAGTTGTTAATTTTCTCTTTTTCTGAGCCGGATAACTTTCTTTTATCTGATCCGAAAAAAATTATAGCTGTTTTTACCTGAGAATCGTCTTCGCTAAACAGAAAAGATTCTGAAAAAGTGCATGTCTTAATTTGTGGGTATATATTTCTAATCTCCGTGAGAAGGGCTTTCCCGACATAATTTCTATTAGTAATACTGTCAATCTGAAGTTCCTTTGCTCTTAATACAATGGTTATATTATTCAATTCTTCGCGCAATTTCAGAACTTCCTGATTTTTAACGTCAAAATCGCCAAATGACAGACCCTGATTTACGTATATATTCGCATCATCGAGAGAAAAGTTTTTTGCTTTCTGCACAATCAGTTCCTTTTGGTTTTCTGAAAAATTCATTCCCCCATATACCAGTGAGATGGCTCTTAAATTGGCATTCACTTCACTTTTAAGCAGGTAATTACCATCAAATGAACTGATATCTGCTATATAATTGTTTGCGTTTGAAATAAATTTCTCCTTCTGAACAAGTACATAACCAAAATAAATGCTTGGAAGTAAAACTACCAGAATCACAGCTGTTATTATCCTGTTTACTCTTTTCTTCTGAACGGCACCCACCAGTGTGTGTATGGGAAACTTAAGAAACTGGGAAACTGTCACCGAGGCTAAAGCAATAAAAACAGTATTTATTGTAAACAGGTACATCGCTCCCAAAAAAAATTCATAATTTCCCGAGGCCAAACCATAGCCTGCAGTGCACAATGGTGGCATTAGAGCAGTGGCAATGGCTACACCCGGAATAACATTTCCCTTCTGCTTACTGCTTATTGCAATTATTCCGGCCAATCCTCCGAACAGTGCAATCAATACATCATAAATACTTGGGCTTGTACGTGAAAGCAATTCAGAATGTGCAGTTGAAATCGGACTTAAAGCAAAGTATGTCGTTGAAGCAACCAGACTGGTTAATACTGCGAAGGCAAAGTTCTTTATTGATTGCCTGAAAAGTTCTGAGTCATAGGTTGCTATACTGTACCCCATCCCATTTATCGGACCCATAAGGGGTGAGATGAGCATTGCCCCGATAATTACAGCAGTTGAATTCATATTTAATCCGACTGAAGCAACTATTATGGCAAAAAATAAAATCCAAAGGTTAGTTCCCTTGAATACTATTCCTTTTTTTATTTCTTCATGAATGTTATTATAATTTTCGAGTTCTGATCTGAGATCGATGTAGTGAATTATTCTTCTTATTGTGTAGATTGTTTTCATTGTTGTTCGTATTATTTGCGTTTTAATACAATGAGTTGCATTTTACGGAGACCTGTATAAACATAAGAAAATATAATATACTTTTGCTGATAAAGGCAGTATTTGTCTTCCATGATTTAAGTAAAGGACCGTTAATCAATTAACAATAGGAGTTTCCTGTGGATTAAGTTCATAGTTGAACCCCTTTTCTGATGCTTTCATAATCAACACCTTTAATATTATAAGATTTGCAATTATTGATTCAGCTTTATATGAGGAAATCCTGGCAATTTTTCTGAATTTAGATAATGTTATTGATCCGTTTTGAACAAGGTAATCCATAAGCAGATTTTCAACCTTGCCGAATTTCACAGTAACTCCCGATCCCTTTGCCTCTTTTCTCCATACCTGCAGCAATACTTTATTTGCCAGGAGGGTCTGGTCATTTTGCCTGAAATATACCAGCCATTTACCATCTTCATCTTTAGCCTGATATGGTCTTTCATTCCCTTTCTCTACTTCAACCTCGAGTATGGTTTTTCCTCCAGTAAAATGCTGCCTGGTATTAAATGTGATTTTTGGCCTGCAAAATAGCTGTGCAGCAGTATCAACCATATAATATTCTTCATCAGACCTTATTCCGGCAATACCACCATTATCCCTTACGCCAATAAGCAGGCGCCCGCCATCGCTATTCGCGAAAGCTGATAACGTTCTGGCAATCTTTCTGCTGTCAGAAACGCAGTACTTAAAATCAAGCTGCTGATTTTCGCCTCCTGCTATTAACTTTTTCAGATAGTGTTCCATTACTGTAGTAATATCTGTTTTTTAAATACAAAAATAAGGCCGACATAAACATTAAAGGTAAAATTAAATTAAAAAATTATTCAAAAAATGTGCTTAAATTAGTGTATTGTCTTTTTATTAAGTAATCAAGGTTTATTATGTTACAAAAATCCTTCGCCTTCTTTTGTTTCATCTTCCTTTACCTGGTTTTTATATCTGCACCTGCGGGTTCTCAGGATAATAACTGGACTCATTTCAGGGGAACCAACATGAACGGAATTGCTGTATCAGGTAAATTTCCATTGAAACTGGACGATTCCGGCATAAAATGGAGTACAAGTATACATGACAATGGCTATTCTTCTCCGGTAGTATATGATAATCAGGTTTGGGTAACTACTTCAAAAACAGATGGTAAGGAGGTATTCGCAGTATGCACTGATTTTCAGACCGGGAAGGTCATTTACGATATAAAGGTCTTTTCACCCGGTGTGGTTGAAGGAAAGCATTCTATAAATTCTTATGCTTCGCCCACACCGTGTATTGAAAAAGGTTTTGTGTATGTTCATTATGGAAGTACAGGAACAGCCTGCATTAATACCTCAACAGGCTCTATAGTATGAAAAAATGCTGATTTCAAATGCAAGTTTGTTCAGGGACCAGCATCATCACCTGTAATTTATAAAAACCTTATTATTCTGCACTTCGAAGGTGTTGATGAAAGGTATGTTATTGCTCTTAATAAATCTGACGGGAAATTAATATGGAGAACTGACAGGCCGGTAGAACCATATGAACCTTTACCTGCAATTGGCAGAAAAGCATACATAACTCCTATAATAATTAACGTAAAAGGCCGTGATATGCTGATATCTAATGGATCAGCTGTCTGTATGGCCTATGAACCAATGACAGGGAAAGAGATTTGGAGGGTGGTAGGAGGAGCTGAATCCACAATATCGATGCCTTTCATAGAAAACGGAGTGCTTTACTGGTATACAGGTTTTATGGTTGATAGTGATGGGAGTAAATATACTGAATTACTGGCAGTTAACCCCGAAGGAAAGGGTGATATCACGGGAACAAATGTGCTCTGGAGGAGAAGGGATGAACTTTCGGACAACCAGTGCCTGTCGCCTGTTATAAAGGACGGATTGATTTACACTGTTACCACCAGAAATAACATGATGTGTATTGATGCTTTAACCGGAAAAGAGATATGGTCAAAACATGTGACGGCAAATTACAGCGCCTCACCAATATATGCCGATGGAAATATCTGGTTCTTTTCTGCAAAGGGTGAAGTTTTGATCCTTAAAGCCGGGCGGAAGTATGAAATTGTTGCTCAGCATAAGATGGATTCAGGAATCTGGGCAACGCCGGCATTTTTGAGAAATTCCATTCTCATAAGGACACAAAATTACTTATGCAGAATAGGGCTGTAACAGCCCTTTCAGGTCGTCCCTGTATCTGCTATGAGCGGTTTATTCATGCCCTCGCCTTTTTTTTACTATCTTTGCGGATTATTATGTACAAACAAAAATTCACTGGATATAAATGATATTTGATGATTTAGCTTTGAATCCGGAATTGCTGGAGTCAATTGATTATATGGGTTTTAAGGAGACCACCCCGATTCAGGAAAAAGCCATTCCTGTAATCCTTGCGGGCAACGACCTAATAGCATGTGCACAGACAGGTACCGGAAAAACTGCCGCCTTTCTGTTACCAATAATGAATTATATTTCCGAAAAGCGTCCTACGCATACTCATACCCTGATACTTGTCCCAACTCGCGAACTTGCGATTCAGATTGACCAGCAAATACAAGGAATTGCATATACCTTGAATATCACATCTATAGCCGTTTACGGAGGGGGAGATGGAAGCGGTTGGGATCAGGAAAAAGCTGCCCTTTCGAAGGGTGCCGACATCATTGTGGCTACCCCGGGAAGGCTGATATCTCATCTCAATCAGGGTTATGTTAAATTTAACCAGATTGAGGTTCTGGTTCTTGACGAGGCTGACCGAATGCTTGATATAGGATTCTATGATGATATTATGCGAATAATCTCGCATCTGCCAAAAATGCGGCAGACCCTAATGTTCAGCGCCACAATGCCTGTTAAAATAAGGTCAATGTCGAAGCATATAATGAAAAACCCGGTCGAGATCGCACTTGAAATGTCGAAGCCTGCCGAAGGTGTAATACAGGCTGTGTACATGTTAAGCGACAACAAGAAACTGCCACTCATAAATAGTCTGATAGCAGATAATCCTGAATACCACAGCATTCTGATATTCAGTTCAACAAAGAAAAAACTGAGCGAGATAGTTCGCGGACTTCGTTCAAAAAATTATCTGGTTGAAGGAATTTCATCAGATCTTGAGCAAAAAGAAAGAGAGCTGATGCTTCTGAGGTTCAGATCGCGGAAAACCCGTGTTCTTGTTGCCACTGATGTTTTGAGCAGGGGAATTGATATTAAGGATATTAATCTTGTCATAAATTTTGATGCTCCTTCGGATGCCGAAGATTATGTCCACCGTGTTGGCCGCACAGCTCGTGCTGAAACTACAGGGGTTGCGATTACTCTTGTCAATAAACTGGATATTCAAAAAATGCAACGGATCGAGAAATTGATCGGTTACAAGGTTTATAATGCACCACTTCCTGATTTTATAGCTGCAATGGAAGATAAGAGTTCAGCTCCCTCTCACAAACAAGCCTCGGCGAAATCTGAGAAGAGAGGCTTTAAACGGAGATATAACAATAATAAAGGAAAGCGACAGGGTCCTGTCGATAAACCGAAATAATAGTATTCGTTTTTTATAGTTTTACTTAATTTACTTCCCCCTTACGACCATGATAGTTTAGTGTTTTTATTTCTTTGATTATTTATTTAGTAAAAAAATTATATTTATAATCATTGTTGTCCGTTAAAATTTAAACTTCAATTATTCCGCTACTCTGTAGCTCATTGTGACAAAATGTAACATATTGGCTACAAATATTATGCTGCTCTGCAGCTTATATTTAAGCGACAGAGTCGCGAAATATTTGTAGAAAATTTGCACACTATGAAATTTAAGCTCCAGCGGAGCGAACCCCGAAGGGCTCGACGAAGTCAAATATGATTCAAAGTACTGTACGCATTGAGGTCTATCGCTTCTACTCCCTTTCGCAAATGGATTTTAATCTCTTCAGGGCTTTTGGCCATGTGTCGGAAAAATAAGTTTTAAATTCCTCATTGGCGTCCATGTCAACCGATAACAGGGTTTTTCCGTCAACTTCAGTAAAAGTGTAGTTCTCAAGACCTTTCCAGCTATCAGCATCGAAGCCGGCACTAATTTCATCCCCATTTTTTATTATGCCGCGGTGTTCTATGCTTACAAACTTATTGGTAACATTCTCCTTAATGTAGCTTACCATCCCTTCGCTACTGCCTTCAGAATTAGTTCCCAGGAACAGTATTTTTGAACCTTTTTTCCATGACCCTTTATAATGAGAGGAAGCATTAAATTCAGCTGTCCATTCTTTGTACAATTCTTCATCCAGCATTTTTTCATACACATCATCTGGTTTACAATCGATTTCGATTTCAAAATGCAGGACGTTAAGGGTTCCGGATGATTCAACATGATTTTTGAAATTATCCAGGATTGACTGCCAGCCTTCCTGCTGGGTCTCAACGGGGTGTGTTTGTTCAGTTTCAAAAGATTCTCTTACGTGTGTATAATTGCCTTCAGGCTGGAAAGTTACCATCACTCTTCTGCCATCATCCATGGTGTACTCTATGTGTTTGTTCTTTTCAACTTCTCTGTAAACTCCTGAAAAGTTAAACCCGCTGCTGCCATCCTTTGCTTCCATTCTTGAAAGGAATCTTCCGCCGAAACGCAGGTCGTTTTCCGCTCTTGTCGTATGCCAGTCATCTGATGCATTGTTCCAATGCATTATGTGAACCGGGTTTGTCCAATACTCCCATACCTTATCAACCGGTGCATTAACTCTTGTAGCAACGGTTATCATAGTTTTTTCCTTTGTCTCCATGATAATTATTTTTAGTTTTTAATTCTAAACTTTGAATTGTTCAAACCGAATGAGGTAATTGAGGAACCAATCAGAAAAACTAACAACTCATTTTGATAGAATGTTCAGGTATATTGCAAAAGGAAAAGTTAAAGTTTTTTAACAAGCATCTCAGATGCCAGGCTTACCTGATCAGGATCTCCTAAAACATATGCTATATCATTGTTAAGAAAAACAGTATCAGGGGCAGGATGCTCAAGCATTTCCTCCCCCCTTTTAATTGCTAAAAGGGTAACTCCTGTTTTTTTCCTGAGGTCGATATCGATTGGCGATTTTCCTTCTGCCTCAGAATATTCCTTTACAATAATTGCAGAAATTTTAAGATCAGAAAACTCATTCTTTAATGATGGTTGGTTTAAAATGTCTTTCTCACTGAAAATGCCTAAATTGGAGATTCTGATGGTTTTTAGAATACTAGAGATTTCATTTGAAGGAATATGTCTCTTAATAAGGATCCGGTTCATCAGGTCAATTGCTATTTCAAGTTTCTCCGGAAGTACCTGGTCTGCCCCAAGTTTATATAATCGCTCAACATTTTCGATATGTGCAGCCCGAACGAGGATGTAAGTACTTTTATTTAGGAGTCTTACCTTTTCAAGAATAGCAATAGATGGGATGAAACTACCAACCGAAATAACTACAATATCAGCAGTATCGACGTGAGCTTTTCTAAGAATGGGCTCGTTTATTGCATCACCATAAACAACAGGCTCTCCTTCATTCATTTTTTCCCTGGCTATTGCCGGGTCAAAAATTATTGAAACATGGCGGATGTTATTATACTTAGCCATGAGGGCGAGTTTTAAGGCACTTGCATCCTTACCGATTATCACCAGATGGTTACTGAAGTCGGGTAGCTCAATCTCTTTCAAAGGGAACAATCCGTTTATAAGCTGCTTTGGAAGCTGCAATCTAAGAAGAACTGTGGTGAGCGGTTTTGCCAGATAGAATAAAAATGGCGTGAATGCCATTGTTATCACAGCAACTGCCAGGAATAAGTGGTAGAAAAAATCGGAAAGGATGGCTGTTTCAAAACCAATCTTAGCCAGAATAAAAGAAAACTCACCTACCTGACTTAGCGCAAGGCCGATTAAAACTGTTCCTTTCAGAGTATGGCCCAAAATAAATCCTGTCCCCCCCGCAATTATAGTCTTAACCACCAGGACCAATATTACACTGACAACTACCATCTTGTAATTTTCCGTTACAAACGTAATATCGAGTAACATGCCAATTGATACAAAGAAGAAGCTTGCGAATACATCTTTGATTGGCATGAAATTCCCAAAGGCATTGTGGCTGTATTCAGATTCGGAGATCATTAAACCAGCCAGAAATGCCCCAAACGCCAATGACATTCCAAGCTTGGAAGTAAGGAGTGCAATTGCAAAACATATCAGGAAGATGCTCATCATGAACAGTTCCTGATTTTTTGTGAGGGCAATGAGGTGAAGCAGCTTTGGAAACAGCCATTTATTGCCCGCGTATACCAGACCAATTATAAGTATAACTTTCAGGGTCAGCAATAACAATTCCTTTGGTATGCTCACTGAGTTTTCTGCAAGAAGGTTAGTAAAGAGTAGGAGAGGGACAAGTAACAGATCCTGGAAGATGAGGATCCCCAGGACAGTGCGGCCATAATTTGAAGTTAGTTCTGATTTTTCCTGGAGAAGCTTAAGTACCAGTGCAGAACTGCTCAGGGCTGCCAGAAATCCTACAAACAGGCCTGCCTGCCAATCCATTCCGTAAAAATGAGAAGCAACAAAAAAGATCCCTGCTGTAACTAAAACCTGTATTAAGCCGCCAAAAAATACAATCCTCCTTATTTTTACCAGATGCTTCAGCGAGAATTCCATTCCAATAGTAAATAACAGGAGTACGACACCGATTTCAGCAAGAAGTTCTATTTCATGCCTTGCATCAATCAGTGAAAGCAAATGTGGCCCGGCAAGAATCCCGGTTAGAAGATATCCAACTATCGTAGGAATCTTAATTCGTGTAAAAACCAGATTAACTACAGTAGACAGTGCAAAAATGATAACGATGTCCTTTAGTAATTCCATTTATATAAAGGCTGAGGATACTAATACGACAAAGTTAGTTTTTCTGTGGACAGATCAATACTATTCAAAATTAACTGTTATGCCAAGCTCAGCTAATTTGTTTAACTGTGCAATATCAATATTGTTACCTGATAAATCAGCATATTCCAGCTTTTCAAGTTCATACAGCGGGGAGATGTCTTCAATATTGTTATTAGATAAATGCACACTCCGCAGACTTTTCAGGCTGCTTAATTCATCAATAATTCCAATTTCATTATCCGATAAGTTCAACTCTTCAAGATCTGTTAGGCCAAGCAATGGTGATATATCTGATATTCTGTTATTTGAAATATCAATTGTGCGGGCATGTTTACAAAATTGAATGCCTTCGAGATCAATTATATCGGAAGATGATAACTCAAACTCTTCGATGTCTTCGAGATAAAAAGATGGATATTCAATTTCCGTATCACCATACTCTCTTACTTTTACTGCATCGTAAAAGTTATACCCGTTCAATGCGGTCTTTGTTGATTGTGGTTTAACTGTTTCAACATTGCCAAAATCATTAATAATGCTGAAGCCTTCGGCTTCCATATCCCACTCATATTCAGGTGAGTAATCAATATCTTCATAACTGCTCAGTGATGAAGATATTTCTTCAATCCGTTCAAGTTTTAATATATGAGAATACGCCAGAAGTTCATCAAATAGATTCTGTTCCGCAAGCCTGTTGATCTCATTTATATGGTATCCCGCCCTGTCGGGATGATACATCATCATGAATTTGGAAAATCCTTTCCCCTCAGATGAGATTTCAACAACTACGAGATCGCTGATAATCTCAGCAATCTTTTGCAGCATTGCCCACTGTTGATTTTTGTAAAGATCGATCAGGGTATGAGAAATCTTATTCAGATTGTTATTTGAATAAGCCTCAAGTAGTTTATCTTTTAATTCTTTAATTGTCATAGTTTTCCTGATTCTTGGGGTACTCTAATCAATTTGACGGAATAAAGACGTTCCGATTTACTCTTTATAGCGAAGTAACATAAAATTTATTGTTTAAATATTGCTTTTTAAGGGACGGTTGAAACTAATAATTGTATTCATGTTTGCATATTATTGAACATCAGGATAATTAAACAACCCCCCAAAAAAAATCGAAAAATTAGGCCTGGCTAATGAACTTTTAATGTTTTCTTAATGTTTAATTAATCTAAATAAAAATAATAATTAATTATGAGAAAAACGATTTTTCTTCTTCTTCTGATTGGGTTCTCCTTAAATCAGCTTTGGGCACAGGAGAACAGAAACTTCAAAATTCCCTTAATTGGGGATACCGCTCCTTCTTTTACAGCTGAGACTACTAATGGAACATTGGAATTCCCTTCATCACTGGGAAAAAGTTGGAAAATTTTATTGAGTCACCCCCAGGATTACACTCCGGTATGTTCATCTGAACTTCTCGAGCTTGCCAATATGCAGAAGGAATTTGATGAATTAAATGTAAAGCTTGTTGTTGTTTCAACAGATAAACTTGAAACTCATGTTCAATGGGTAAAGGCATTGGAAGAATTAAAGTATAAGAACAGGGCGACACAGAAGATCAAATTTCCCCTTGTTGATGATGCAAGCCAGGTGGTATCGAAACTTTATGGGATGATACACCCTTCTTCAAATTCTACCAAAGATGTAAGAGGTGTATATATAATCGATTCTGATAATGTTATTCAATCAATTTCATTCTATCCTATGACTGTTGGCCGTAATATGGAAGAATTAAAAAGGACCGTTCAGGCTCTTCAAACAGCAAAAGATGGTGTTGCTGCTACTCCGGCTAACTGGGTTCCCGGAGAGGATGTTTTAGTACCATATAAGTTGTCAACACCTAAGGAGAATGAAGCTGCAGGATTATATGATGTTGCCTGGTTCATGACTTTCAAGAAAAGCAACTAAAAACTCATATTATTTATCGGATCAAATAATTGCAGGGAATGTTGCCATGGAACATCTCCTGTTTTTTTCACAAAAGGAGTTAATTATTTGGTAAAATCGACTGTCACTTTTCCTTCAGCTTTAACCAGGTCAACAACTTTAGATACTCCGTTTACAGTAACTTTATACTTTCCGTAGAAAGCAGGTACAGTGTAGGTCCGGTTTTTACCCACTTTCCCTGATTTATTTGTCCACCATTCTTTAAAAATCAGATTTTGATATGCTTCTGCTGCTGGTGTTGGGGTCCAGTCACGTTTGTACATTGAAGAAGCCGGTATCCAGTTGGCTCCTTCCCAGAAACCCCACATAATCATACCTTCAACAGCAGGATGTGCAAAACATATTCTGTAATAATCAACAAGTTCTTTTGCTTTTAATTCTTCATCCTGTGGGGTCATAACAAGGATTTTTTCGGTATAGTATTTTGAGCGCTGCCCCGGAATATTAAACTCCGTGACACGTATGGGTAAATTAAATATTGACAGAGAGTCGAGGGCCGCTTTAAGTTGTTTTCGGTCGAATGTATCTGTGTGCAGGTGCCCTTGAACGCCAATTCCTGCTATGGGGACTCCCTGTTTCAGTAAACTTCTGATCTGGGCCATATAGTCAGCGAGCTTGTTTCCGGTCAAAATATCATAATCATTTAAAAATAGTTTTGCATCAAGATCTCCGTTATGAGCCCATTGAGCCATCTGTTTGGTTATCTCAGGCCCAAGCCTTTCTTCATAATAATTTGAATGTATCATCTCATTATTCAGATCATATTCAGCAAACCGCCCCTTGTAGCGCCTTGTTATAGTCTCGGCCCTGTTCTGTAAAGTTTGTCTTAATTCATTGTCGTCCATGTCCTTAAGCCACGGTTGTACCCTGTTGGGGATCCCCCAGAAAATGTTATGTCCTCTGAGCGGGATGTTGTTCTCTTCTGTCCATTTCAAAATCCCATCAACTACCGAGTAATTTATTTCCCCCCTCAGACGTTCCATATCAGGCCATTTCAATGCATTCTCTGTAACAGCCGAATTAAAATTTTTCAGGAATAGTTCTTTGAATTTAATCAGATCATTGTCAGACATGCCTTTAACTAAACTATTTGGTATTGCGCAACCAAACCAGAACTCATGACTCACTTGATCAATACTCACATTACTACCCGCTTTGGCTTTAACGATCAGTTCACCTTTTCGATGCTTCTCAATAGCTGTATTAAGATCATTATTCTGTGCATTCATTTCAAATAAAAAAACACTCTGTAAAAGTAAAACCGGAAGGATACCTGTAATCATTTTTTTAATTGTTCGGGTAATTCTTTTCATAGTTGCCATTATTATAGAAGGTAAAGTTTATATGAACTAAAAGTAAATAGATTTTCCCAAAATCCAATTCTCGTGTCATTTCTTAAACCTGAAAACGTAAATCAACGGCTACGGCTTAATAAATTTTGATACAAAAGTCTCCCTTGAGAATAAAAGTGCCGAATTTATCAAGGCCAGGTGGGAGTAGGCCTGAGGAAAGTTTCCCAGGAGTCTCTTTGAAGTAAAGTCAATATCTTCGCTGAATAGACCTACGTGGTTTCCGCATGCAAGTAGGTTTTCAAAGATATTTTTGGCATCCTCCTTAAGACCGATCTTAAACAAAGCCTGAATAAGCCAGAAGGTACAAATAGTAAATGATGATTTTGGAGGACCGAAATCATCCGGATTTTTATATCGGTACACCAAACCATTATAAAAAAGGTCATTTTTTATTGCCATCACGGTTTTCTGAAATTTCAGATCATCTGCATCAATAAAGCCATAATCGGCCATAAGCAACAAAGATGCATCCAGATCAGAATTATTATAGGTTTGCGTAAATGTTTGAAGATCCTCACGCCATCCATACTTAAGTACATCATCTTTAATGTCGTTTGCAATGCCTCTCCAGGTTTCAGCGTAACTCATTTTATTCAGCAAACCGGCAATTTTTGAAGCCCTGTCCATTGCAACCCAGCACATCACTTTGGAAAATACGAAATGCTTGTCATCATTTCTTATTTCCCATATTCCTCTGTCAGGCTTCTCCCAATGAGTTGATACTGTTAAAGATATGTTACGAACAATTTCCCACATATCCTCAATTTCATCCAATGTGCCAGAGAAGAATTCATAGTATTGATAAATAACAATTAGTAAGTAACCAAAAACATCATTTTGCTGTTGTGAAAAAGCGGCATTCCCTATCCTCACGGGTTTTGAATTTTCATAACCCGAAAGATGGTGAAGACTTATTTCGGTAAGCTCCCTTTCCCCCCTTATTCCATACATTGTCTGAAACGAATCGTGCTTGGATTTAAGTATTCTTTTAATAAATCCAAGGAAGCGTTGCGCTGATGTGTAATGACCTAATTTCAAAAGAATTTCTATTGACATTGAGGCGTCACGCAGCCAGCAGAAGCGGTAATCCCAGTTCCTTACTTCACCTATCGTCTCAGGGATACTGGTGGTTAATGCTGCCAGAACTGCCCCTGTCGGCTGGAACGACATTATTTTAAGTACTAGCAGACTCCTGATAATCTCTTCCGAGTAGTTTTCATAATTTTTTGTCCGGTTGGTCCAGTTAAGCCAGTATACTTTGGTACGGGCATACTCAAGGTACACTCTTTTCAGGTCAATATTAATCAGTTTTTGATTATAGGAGAGCAGAAGAAATTCATTTTTAGTCAGGGTAATCTCATCGGAATTCAGTATGTCGCTGTGTTTAAGGCTGGAATAGAGATAAATGCAATCTGTTGGTATCTCCATTGAGTATGTCCGTATATGGTCATCCTCAGTGATATGTGAAACTTCGTCCAGAGCATAATTCAGTTTAGGGGAATAATTGACACAAAATACGGGAGCGCCGGAAATCAACCTGATAAAACGATAAATTTCCGATGGTGAAAAATTATCAGAATGACTTGTTTTATACCGTGGCATGAAGTCAATGACTTCGAAAGCATTGTCGACTGATTTAAATTTTGTGCATAATATATTCGTCCTGTAATAATACTTCTGTGAAATGTTGTAGGTTTCATCCACCATAAAACTGAAGCTGCCTCCTTTTTCAGGATCAAGTATCTTTGCAAAAATAGAAGGAGAGTCGAAATCCGGAAGGCAAAACCAATCAATGCTTCCCTTATCAGATACAAGTGCAGCACTGCGGCAATTGCCAATCACGCCATAATTAAGGTTATCCATTATAAATTAAGGTTATGCAATGTTTTAAGGTAAATCTAATGAGTATCTGAATACATTAAATAGAACAACAAAGATAGCAAGGAAAACTGATTGAATAATAAAGAATTTACTATAACAAAAACAGAAATTCCGGCAAATACCAATTGACCTAAGTATTTATGCAAGATTGGAATTGTAACCTAAATTTGTAAATTTGTGACTGAAAAATAAATCAGAACTTATGAAAGAACTTGTACGCTGCCGACCCTGCGGATTTATAATTGAATCAGATAAGCTGGGAGATGTTTGCCCAGCATGCGGAATGCCGAGGAAAGTGTTTGAACCCTACAGGGAAAGAGTTTCGCGCAACAGATTAATGTTGCTTAATCTTGATCTTCACCCTATTGCAATACACCTTTCCCAATCATTGGTTATTGCTATTCCGTTACTCATTGTCTTCACAAAATTTTTCCCTGCTTTTCAGCCGGACATGATGCACAGCGTTCTGAAGTTTTCAGTTTTTGTATTTCCCTTCACACTTGCGTTGGCTATAATATCAGGAGTGATTGACGGATTGACCCGATTTAAAACACTTGCCACACCTTTGCTAAGGGTAAAGATAATTTTCAGTCTGATTATACTTGCATTATCAATTACGCTGTTTTTTATTGCTTCCGATGAAAATTATAATACACTTACCATAATAATAAGCATATTATCCTTAGGAGCAGGAATCCAGTTGGGTTTGTGGGGAAAAAAGCTGATTAATGTTATTTTGCCCGGGACATACCCTCAGAAAAGGGGCAATAAAGCACGGCAGAAAGAGGAGATAAGTCAGACTTAACATAAGGTTAATGACAGGTAGTTTTATCACCATATCAATAATCGGATTTATTGCCGGGTTCATTTTTTCGATGCCCATTGCGGGTCCTATAAGTATAATGATTGTTTCGTCTGCACTTAAAGGCAGGTTAAGAGCATGTAACCTTATGGCTTTGGGAGCCGCCCTTGCGGATTTCATTTATGTGTTGGTTGCAGTATATGGCATTACTAATCTTTTTTCAGCGTATAAGCAGGTAATCCCATATATTCTTGGACCGGGTTCCATCCTGATGGTATATATCGGATACAGGATAATGCGAACCAAATTCAAAATTGATAGGTTAGAGGAAGCTGCAGATCCAAACAATACAGAGAAGGACAGTGGTGCATTCTATTCAGGATTCATGATCAATTTTTTTAATCCCACAATTTTTTTCGGCTGGCTGGTCTCTTCCTTTATTGTGCTGTCTTTTGCATCTTCCCTGGGGTTTGATACCGGAGGCTTGAATTCGATGGTCGATCATAATCTTAATGATATCGAGACAATTGACGGAAATGTTACAGAAAAGCCCGAGATCCCTTCATATCTGCAATTCGATACATTAAAGGTATTCAGGGATACAGATCAGGAACCTGAAACCGGGAAATCACCTCAGGATTATCCCTTTTTAACATCCCTTTTCTATGCCTTCTTTCTGGCGGTTGGGAGTATAGCCTGGTTCATTATACTTGCGCTGCTGTTTATCAGATTCAGAAAACATCTTAATATTAATATTCTAAACATGATAATCAGAAGTCTCGGCTTAGCCCTGGGCCTTTTTGGATTATATTTTGCCTACATGACACTGAAGCTTCTTATCTGACCCATTAAGGGCGCGAGCTTGAAGTGTATTAATTACACTTAATTGATTACTAAAAATAAGACCTTGCAAAATTTCTCTTGCAAGGTCTCTTTTCATGGCAGATTGTCAATGGAATTTAGTATTCTACCTGCTTAATTGTTTTATGTATATATCTGGTTTTAATTAGTACCTATACTCTTTATTCCCATATTCCACAATGTGAACCCAAAGATATCAGCATACTGTTCAATCGTTTTACTTACAGGTGTTCCGGCGCCATGACCAGCATTTGTTTCAATCCTTATAAGAACAGGATTATTGCCGGCCTGTTTTGACTGCAGTTCTGCGGCAAACTTAAAAGAGTGAGCAGGAACAACCCTGTCATCGTGGTCGCCTGTTGTGACAAGGGTGGCCGGATATTGAGTGCCTTCTTTTATATTGTGCACAGGAGAATAACCGTAAATGTATTCGAACATCTCTTTGCTGTCGTCAGCAGTTCCGTAATCGTAAGCCCATCCTGCTCCGGCAGTAAATTTATGGTATCTGAGCATATCCATTACACCAACGGCAGGAAGCGCAACTTTATATAAATCAGGGCGTTGTGTCATTACAGCTCCGACCAGAAGGCCTCCATTGGATCCTCCGCGTACTGCCAGATACTCTGATGATGTATATTTTTGATTTATAAGGTATTCAGCAGCTTCAATGAAGTCGCTGAAGACGTTTTGTTTGTTCATTTTTGTACCCGCCAGATGCCATTTTTCGCCATATTCGCCACCACCTCTGATATTCGCCACAGCATAAACACCACCCAACTCAAGCCACAATGCATTCGAAACACTGAACCCTGGTGTCTGGCTTACACTGAAACCTCCATAACCATAAAGGATTGTTGGATTTGTTCCATCCAGAGGTGTCCCTTTTTTATAAGTAATGATCATCGGGATTCTTGCTCCATCTTTAGTATTGAAAAATACTTGTTCAGATACATAATTGATACCGTCAAAATCAACTACAGGCTTTTTAAATACCTCGGTATTACCCGATTCCGGTTCCATTTTGTATATTGTTGATGGTGTTATATAGTTTGTAAATGAAAAATATATTTCTGTATCTTCTTTTTTACCACTGAAGCCTGATGCAGTTCCTACACCCGGAAGAGCAATTTCGCGTACCATTTTTCCTGTCAGATCGTATTGTTTAACATTGGAAATAGCATCGATCATATAATGTGCAAATATATAACCGGCTCCTGTTGAAGGGTCAAGTACATTTTCTGTTTCAGGTATTAAATCAACCCAGTTTTCCATTCCCGGATTTGCAGCGTCAACTGTCACAATTCTTCTGTTAGGGGCATTCAGATTGGTTACTATAAATAGTTTGGAACCGTCATTATCAATAATATAATGATCGTTGTCAAAATTATTGACGATATTAACGATTTTGCTCCCCGGTTTTGAAAGATCCTTTATATATAGCTCATTTCCAGTTGTTGAGATTGCCGCAGTAATAATAAGAAATCTTCCATCCTCCGTTACTCCCCCTCCAACATATCTTCTTTTTATATCAGAGCCAAATACTACCTGATCTTCAGTCTGAGGTGTTCCGATCTTATGGAAATAGAGTTTGTGATGGTCAGTCATTGAAGAAAGCTCGCTTCCTTCCGGTCTGTCGTAGCTGGAGTAATAAAATCCTTCATTTGTCTGCCAGGAAATGCTGCTGAATTTAACATCAATAAGGGTATCTCCGACTTGTTCCTTAGTCAGGGCATTCATTGCAATAACTTTTCTCCAGTCAGAACCGCCTTCTGAAATGGAGTACGCGACCAGACTTCCATCTGTTGTAAATCCTATTTCACCAAGAGATGTTGTTCCATCTGCGGAAAATTTATTAGGATCAAGGAACACTTCCGGTTCCTGACCTTCTTTCTGCCGATAAACTACATACTGATTCTGAAGGCCATCATTTTTAGAAAAATAGATGTAGTCTCCCTCTTTTGAAGGAGCAGTATATTTTTCATAATTCCACATTGAGGAAAGTCTTTGCTTTATTTCCTCCCTGTAAGGTATCTTCTCCAGGTATGAGAAGGTTACGAGGTTTTGAGCTTTTACCCACTCAGCAGTTTCTGCTGACATGTCATCTTCGAGCCAGCGATACGGATCACTTACAGCAGTGCCGAAAATGGTGTCGGCAACATTCCCCTTTTTTGTCTGGGGGTAGACTAATTTATTATCCGAACTACCGGTGCAGGATGCTAAAATTGTCATAACAATTGCAATAGGGGCTAGTTTAGTCATTTGATTATAAGATATTTATGATAAGGCTTATGGTTTAGTATGCAAATTTAGTAAAAATAACACTGGTGTCCGGTTAAAATTTTTAAAAAAACGATAGAACTCAATGCGTACAGTACTTTAAATCATACAGAGTAGCGGAATTATTGAAGTTTAAATTTTACTGGAGAACAATGTAAAAATTACAGAAATGTGAGGTTTGAAAATTGTCATTTATATATGGGTGAGATCAGTGCCACCGGTATATTTTCCATTTATTTTTAAGGGCAATCTTTGCTAATTTTTTATCGGGATTGACACAAACAGGATTTCCAACAATACTAAGAGCATTCAAATCCGGTATCGAATCCCCGTAATACCACGCTTTTTCAGGGGTGCTGTTATTCATTTCACAGTACTTTCTGAGTTTAGTGGCTTTTTCTTCACCAAAGCATAACTGACCTTTTGGTCTCCCTGTATAGTACCCATCTACAACCTCAAGCTCAGAACTGAGAATGTCATCGAAGCCAAGGATATCGGAGAGGTGCTGGCAGACAGGCCTGAGTGCTGATGATAGAATAACTACTTTAGCCTTTTTACTCCTGTGAAACTCAAGCTCTGCTTTCACCTCGGAAAAGATTGATGGGACCAGGGTTCCGGAACACACCTCTGAGGAGATCTCCAGAATGGTTTTCTCCGGCATACCTTTCACCCAGGAAACCATGTCGTTTATTATTTTAAAAGTATCTCTCAGGTTGTATTTGTATAGCAAAGACAGATTGATAGCCCTCATAAGTTCAAACCTGCTCATCATTCCACTATTATAAGCGTGGAAAACAAGTGATTTGCCGCTATTTGCACCAATAATTGTCCCGTCAACATCAAAAAAAGCGATATATTCCGGATCTTCTTTAAGTTTTACTGTAGAAGCGAATGCCAAAGCTCTGTGTTTTACAATATTCTATTTCCCTGAGTTGCTGACAAATGCAATCTGCTTACTGTCAGGTGACCATGACGGTACATTGATTGTACCCTGGCCACCGTACAGATATGCAATCACTTTTGAGTCTCCCCCCTCTACCGGCATAAGGCGTAACATAACCCTCTTATATGATGGGTGTGCATTCTTCTCTATGTCAGGAGGAAATGAAATGAAAGCAATCCATTTGCCATCAGGAGAAATGTGAGGGAACCAGTTATAGTATTCATCAAAGGTCAGCTGCTTCCTGCCTGATCCATCCGCGTTCATCCTCCATAGCTGCATTGTACCTGAATGACTCCCGTTATAGTAGATATATTTCCCGTCGGGCGAATATTCACAACCATCAACATGTTCTCCCGGCCCGATATCAGTCAGGGCTACTTCTTTTCCTCCATCTACTGAATTTCTGTAAAGATTATAAACATTCTTTCCATTGCGTTGGCCGACATAAACGACCTCTTTATTATTGGGAGCCCAGCCGTGCCAGTACGAGGGACTATGCTCAGTTACCATTTCGGGCTCACCGCCTGAAAGGGGTAATACATAAACAGTTGATCCGCCACCCGGCAGACCCTGCCTCTGATGACTTATTGCAAGAAGCTTGCCGTCGAAAGAAATACCATGGTCGTTATTATTGTTGTTGGCAGAGCCGGTGTTTAGTTTTTCAAGATTCCCTCCAATAACTGGTATCGTGTATAAAGATCCATCCATATTGAAAAGGAGCTTTTTCCCATCCGGCATCCAGTTAGGTGCCTCGAATCTTCCTGGCTTCTCATAAATAACTTTCCTTTTGCCATCAAATACGTTCATTGTTTCAAGCCGGCATCCGAGGTAGCCTGACTGGCCTGGATTGTAATTGTCAGCTACCGGTTTGTCAATTCTGACATTCCATATTTCAGCTTCTTCCAAAACAGCGGTATCATGTGAGCACACAAACAACCCCGCAAGAACTTCTTCCGGCATATTTTCCATAACATGTGAGCCCATAACATCAAATGGGTTACCGGAATGAGCTACTCTCATTATTATAGTATTGCCTTTTCTCTCCATCTGGATTACATCATATCCCTTGCCTTTAAAGAAGATCTCATCCTGGGGATCTCTCATAGAAGCTGCATAGGTGCTGCGCCATTGCATAACAGTAAGGCCGTCACCATGAAATACACCGGAAATATGAGGTGATTTTTCATCAGTGGTCCACCTTACCATCCAGCCTGTTTTCCGGTGAGCATTGACCCCTTTGCCCTTAAAGCTGAAATTTGCAGTTAAAATAAAATCGCCCTTGATTTTATTATACAGGTAGTTGAATTCATCCCTTTCAAACCAAATGTTATAACCACCGCCTTTAACTCTATAGCTCTGATCCTGAGAATCATAAATTGCTGATCCTTTTTTCAGGGGATTTCCTAAATCAGTATTATTTTCAAAAATACCGATAGGAGCTTTTTGTCCGTTCAATAAACCGACATAAAAGCAGAATGTTAGAATAGTAATTAGGTATTTCATATTGATATTTAATGGGTTAGATTAAATTTTCCGATAATAGTTATATAAAGTTAAGGATTTTTTCCAAAGAGGAATACTAAATAATGAGTACAGATTGGTTTGATTTGATTTGATAGTTTGATTCAGCAGATAGATTCATTAGAAATTAAATTCATTCGAATAGAATAATAAAGAATGATATATATTTGGAAGTTAATCGGAGGTTTGATTTTCCTTAAATATAGAATCACAAGGGCTATGATTAATTCTACATTCGAATTTAATTTTATTGATCTGAGAATCAGTACCGGAAGAATTGAGAGTGTTTTAGGGTATAAGGAAGGAGAGGACCGCGAACTTGTAACAGATCTGATTCATGAGGTTTTGGAAGAAGCTGAAAAGATCTGCAGCATCAAAGCCCAATATACAGTGTTTAAGGGTGTAAGCTTTAACAATGAAACAAAATCAGTTCTGCTGGAAGGACAATCACTTCAGATTAAAAAGATCGTATTCGGACAAATTAAAAAATCAGATTCTGTTGCAATCTTTCTTTGTACAGCGGGAGAGGAGATTGGAATACTTAGCAGAAAACATATGTTTGAGAAAGATCTGCTGAAAGGTTTTGTTTATGATGTTATTGGTAGCGAAATAGTAGAAGCTGCTGCAGATCTGATGCAGGCTGAACTAGGAGAAACAATGATCAGGTCCGGCAAGAAGATCACCAACCGTTACAGTCCGGGTTATTGTGGCTGGGATGTTGCCGACCAACATAAAATATTCAAACTTGTCAACTCCGGGTTTTGCGGAATCAGATTAACAGAATCTGCCCTTATGGATCCGGTAAAATCTGTAAGCGGAATCATAGGTATCGGTAAGGATGTTAAACTGAATCCTTACACCTGCAAAATGTGCAACATGAAAGATTGCATTTACCGGCATATTAAAGAAACCCAGTCAAACGCCCCTCTTAATATTACAGTTAAGTAAGATCAGAATATCTTACAGATTTATTAAAACCTTACAACTTCCCAATATGCTTTTTTCGGTTCAAGGTTCTGGTCGAAGAGAAGCGGATAATTTTTTCTTCCTCTTGGACGATTATCAAGCCATGAACTTTTATCTGACACATTCCAGAATGTGACCCCTGTTAGAACATCTTTATAATCACGGAATACCCTGAATATCATATTATAATGATCCATCTGTTTCTGTTCTTTTTCCGGAGTAAATCCATATTTGGTTGAATCAGTTTCTTCTCGCGAATAGATCGACACATCAAGTTCTGTAATCTGAAGTTTTACCCCCAGTGATGAGTATTTATCAATTGCATCCCTTAAGTCTTTTTCAGTAGGGGTGGTAAGATTCCAGTGTCCCTGAAGTCCAACTCCATGAATAGGTACACCCGCATCAATAAGTGGTTTCAGAAGACGGTAAATTTTGTCTCTTTTTGAAGGTATCTCAGTATTATAATCATTATAAAAAAGCTGAGCATCAGGATCTGCTTCATGAGCCCACTGGAAAGCCTTTGCAATAAATTCTTCGCCGCATATTTGGTACCACTGGGTCTCTCTCATGAATTTTGTACTGTCATCATCTATAGCTTCGTTTACAACATCCCAGGCATATACTCTGCCCTTATATCTTGTAACTACTTGTGTTATATGTTCTTTTAATCTTGCAAGCAACACCTCTTTTGAGACTGTTTTCCCCTCCGAATCAATAAACATCCACGATGGATTCTGGTTATGCCAGCAAAGTGTATGACCACGGACCATCAGTCCGTTTGTCTGAGCAAAATTCACTATTTTATCCGCATCATCCCAGAAATAGCTTCCTTCCTGTGGATGTATCGGGCCCGGTTTCATAACATTTTCAGCTGTAAGACTACCGAAATGGGTTATTAATAATTCAGCTTGTTCCCCCTCCAGCGACATTGGTGTAACAGCTGCTCCAACAGTAAAATAATCCTTGTAAAAGTCTTTTAGTCCTTTAAGAGAATCAATCTCATTGCCTGCTGTGCTGCCAGTTTTTGAACTCCCGCAACCAACGAAAAGGATGACTATGGCTGCAATAGCAAAAACCTGAATCAGATTTAAAAGTTTGGTTTTCATGGTAAGTGTTGGTTAATTGTTGGTTTGGAACAAATCCTGATAAATGTTTGATATACCTGATAAATGTAGCCATTTCTCAAATAAATGCAACTGGTTGCATTTAAAATATAACTGATTTACTCTTTTTTAACTTCATGCATTGGAGAATTCTTTTTGTACAACTTTTAGCCTGAAGAATTACAAAATGAATTAAAATATGGTAAAAATCTGCAGAATTATTATCAGTGCTGTCTTTATATTAAACTGTTTAAATGTTGATGCTGAAGATGGTTACCGGTTATGGTTAAGATATGATAATATAACTGATGTTCAGGTTATTAAGCAATATAATTCTTCTATTTCAGGAATATTGTTTGAAGGTAAATCTTCAACAATCGCTGTTGCAAAAGAGGAATTACTAGCCGGGCTTGCAGGGTTACTGGGAAAAAATATTCCAGCTGTTTCCAGGGTAAAGGGAAACGGGATAATTATTGCGGGCACACCTGAAAACTCTGAAGTTATTGCATCACTTACATCAGATCTTCCGAAATTAAGAGGGAGGAAAAAGTATGAAAGTAAGTAGCGAATTCAGTGTTGCGATTGTAACCGGCGGGGCGTCAGAAATTGGCTTTGCACCTGTAAGAATTTTATTAATTTTAGGTCGGTTAAATGAATATTAATATATATTATGTTACTATTAGGAATAGATCTTGGAAGCTCGTCGGTTAAGGCTTCTGTAATTGACGGTGAATCAGGTAATTGCCTGGCAACAGCATTTTACCCTTCTGATGAAATGAAAATAATTGCCCTTAAACCGGGATGGGCTGAACAGGATACAGTGATCTGGTGGGCAAATCTTAAATCATCAATATTGGATTGTGTCAGTAAGCTCGGAAACAGGAAAAATGATATTGGCGCAATAGGTATTTCATACCAGATGCACGGACTTGTTGCTGTCGACAAAAACAGCAGGGTTTTGCGTCCTTCCATTATCTGGTGCGACAGCAGGGCCGTGAGCTATGGTGAAAAGGCATTTAAAGCTCTTGGGAAAGATTATTGTCTTCCCAACCTCCTGAACTCACCGGGAAATTTTACAGCTTCCAAGCTGGCATGGGTAAAAGAAAATGAACCTGAACTTTATAGTAAGATATATAAGGTAATGTTACCCGGTGACTATCTTGCTTTACGATTTACCGGTGAAATAAGTACTTCATATACAGGTCTTTCAGAAGGTATATTCTGGGATTTTTCAAAAAATGGTGTTTCTTCAGAGTTGATGAAGTATTATGGATTCAGGAGTGATATTCTTCCTGAAGCAGCACCGTCATTTTCAATAAATGGCAGGTTATTGAAATCAATTGCCTCTGAGCTTGGATTACCGGAAGGGATTCCTGTTTCTTACAGAGGTGGCGATCAGCCAAATAATGCTCTTTCGCTGAATGTCCTGAATCCCGGGGAAGTTGCCGCTACAGCAGGCACATCAGGTGTAATTTACGGTGTTTCCGATCAGAAAAAGTACGATCCTCAGTCGAGGGTCAATACATTCTTACATGTAAATCATAGCGAAAAGGATCCCAGGCTGGGAGTCCTTTTATGCATCAACGGAACCGGGATACTAAATTCATGGCTGAGGAGAAATACAGGTGGAAAAATTTCATATAATGAGATGAATGATCTTGCAGCCGATGTTGCTCCGGGATCAGATGGGTTAAGAATTCTGCCCTTTGGAAACGGTTCTGAAAGAATGCTGGGAAATAAAAACACCGGTGCCCATCTGGCAGGTTTGAACTTCAATACCCATTCCAGTGCTCACATGTTCAGAGCTGCTCAGGAAGGAATAGCTTTCTCGTTCAGGTATGGCCTTGATATTATGAAAGAAACAGGAATTGATCCAAAGATAATAAGAGCAGGTGAGTCAAATATGTTCCTCAGTGAAGTTTTCAGGGAAGCTGTTTCATGCATAACCGGTGCCGCGATACACCTTTATAATACTGATGGTTCTGTTGGAGCAGCCCGTGGAGCCGGCATAGGATGTGGTTACTATAAAACTGAAAAAGAAGCATTTAGGGGATTGAAAACAGTCAGTATTACAAATCCTGACAAGAAGAAATCACAACTGTATGAAGAAGCTTATGCAAAATGGAAAGATCTCCTTCTTGCAATATAAAATTTTAGTTAATTTTGTAAATCTTATATTATACAATTTGCTATAATCGGAAAATCAATTATTTAAAAAAAATAAAATGGTTTATAAAGGTAAAAAAGAGGCATATCCCGGTATTGGGAAAATTGAGTTTGAAGGAAAGAAATCAAAGAACCCAATGGCATTCAGGTGGTATAACCCTGATGAAATTGTTGCAGGGAAAAAAATGAAAGATCATCTCCGTTTTGCCATTGCATACTGGCACTCATTCTGTGGTGATGGTTCTGATCCTTTTGGCAGCGCAACCAGATTCTATCCATGGAAAGATGAAACTGACAATACGAAGAGAACCAGACAAAGGCTTGATACTGCTTTCGAATTTATTACCAAGATAGGAGCAGAGTATTATTGTTTTCATGACACTGATGTTGTAGGTGACGGAACAGTTTTTGAAATTGAAAAACGCCTCGAAAAAATTCTTCCTGTTATAAAAAATATGCAGGATGAAACAGGTGTCAAACTACTCTGGGGTACAGCTAACCTGTTCTCAAATCCGCGTTATATGAACGGAGCTGCAACAAATCCTGATTTTGCAGTTGTTGCAAATGCAGCAGTACAGCTAAAAAATGCAATCTCTGCCACCGTCGAGTTGGGCGGCGAGAACTATGTATTCTGGGGCGGACGGGAAGGTTACATGAGCCTTCATAATACAAATATGAAAAGGGAACTGGAGCATATGGGAATGATGCTATCGATGGCCCGCGATTATGGCAGGAAGATCGGGTTTACGGGTACATTTCTTATAGAACCAAAACCGATGGAACCCTCTAAACATCAGTACGATTATGATGTTGCGACAATTATAGGATTCCTTCGTGAGCATAATCTGGATAAGGATTTTAAATTAAATATTGAAGTTAACCACGCCACACTTGCAGGACATACCTTCCAGCACGAACTGCAGGTTGCTGCAGATGCCGGATTGCTTGGCAGCATTGATGCCAACAAGGGTGATTATCAGAATGGCTGGGATACTGATGAATTCCCTACAAATATCTATGAGATAACCGAAGCGATGATGGTTATACTTCAGTCCGGTGGTTTTAAAACCGGTGGTATTAATTTTGATGCCAAAGTACGACGTAACTCAACTGCTGATGAAGATATCTTTATTGCTCACATAAGTGGCATGGATACATTTGCAAGAGCTCTGCTTATTTCTGAGAAACTCCTTAAAGAGAGTGATTATCTTAAGCTCAGAAAAAAAAGATACGAGTCATTCGACAAAGGAGCAGGAAAAGATTTTGAAAAAGGCAAACTCACACTTGCTGATCTCAGGGATATTGCAAAAAAAGATGGGGAGCCTGAAACCAGAAGCGGCAAGCAGGAACTTTTTGAGCAATTGATCAATATGTATCTGTAGGTTCAAATATAAAATTTATAATACCAAAAAGTCTGAAAGTAATTCACTTTCAGACTTTTTTATTTTAATACTGATTTTAATACTGATTTTAATACGTATTAAAATCAGTATTAATTCTGTTTCGACAGGTTGAATGCAAATCCGTATTTTCTTCCGCTTTATGAAATGTTTTCGCTGTTTAACCTCTTCTGAATAATAAACATCTCGTAATATCTCCGGCTACAATAGTTTAAGTCCTACGGCTAAAAAAAAACAGTCATCCACAATGCCAAAACCCACCCCAAACCCCTCCAAGGAGGGATTTAAGAACCAATATGCAATATATGAGAAGCTTGACGGCCATGCCTATTAGGAAGCGTCCTGACTAAGGTAGCTT